>JBFHKM010000131.1:0-8144 GCA_041595335.1 Sphaerochaetaceae bacterium | reverse complement strand
GATATGGCACTGAATGCATTGGAAGAAGTTGTTAATCTTGGAAAGATCATTGAAATAAACACCGGTGCTATTAGCAGAGGATACAGAACAGAACCATATCCACAGAAGTTCTTACTTGATCGTTTGATTGAACTGAAAGCTCCTGTGATCATAGAATCAGATTCACATTCAATATCCACTCTCACAACTCACTTCAAACAATTAGAGAGCATTGTTGATTCGTTGAACATAACTTTCCCAAGTAAGGTCAATGAAAAATAATACCCCAGAATTATTACAATTCTGAGGTAATTTCTCAAGGATTTACCTTTTATAAATTTTCATTCTCTGCTCATTCTATATTTTCTTAATTTGAACTCTTTCTTTGTCTTCTACAATTGTTTAAAATCAAAATTTAATATCAATCAGAAGACAAAAAGTGTTTTCTAAAACTGAATTCAATGACATATTTGACAAACTTTGTCAATTAGGATTGATTTTTTTGATAATTGGATTATACTTACAATACAATCAAGTTCAATTAAGAGGTTCAAAAATGTTATTATCATATTCCGCTAAAAACTATTATTGCTTTAAAGAAGGCATAGAGGTATCATTTGAATTGGGAAAATCATGTCCTCCTTCTATTTCTAACAATAAAGAATTCAGTACTGTACTCTGTGTAAAAGGTGCAAATGGAGCAGGAAAATCCAATGCTCTAAAGGCTTTGGAATTCATAAGTAATTTTTGTAAAAATTCATTTTCTTTGAAACCCGATGATCCTTTGAATTACAAACCTTTTTATAACAGCAAAGACACAACTGATTTTTCTGTAACATTTAAAGTTGATAAAATAAAATACACATATGATTTGAGTCTCCTCAATAATGAAGTTATTAAAGAATCAATAAAAAGAAAAAAATTAAAAGAAGTAACTTTGTTTGAACGAGATAGAAATATTTTGACCAATTACATTATATCATTCAAAGAACTTAAAAAAATAAAATTGAGATCAAATGCCTCAATTATAAGCACTGCACACCAATATGAGATAAAGAATTTACAGTTCATATACGATTTCTTTTCTAAATTTTTCATATCCATTGATGCAGCTGCTGGATCATTCAGTAAAGATATTTTTAATACGATAAATTCAATTTACTATGAACAAAACAGTTTATTGGAATTCTCAAAATGTATGTTAAAAAAATGCGATTTAGGAATTCAAGATATTATAATTAAAAAAATAGATATTGATGAAAACAAAAAAAGATATGCCACTTCTTTTGTACATGAATATAATGGAGAACTTTTTAACATTCCTTTTGAAGATGAATCAAAAGGTACAAGAAATCTTTATAAACAACTTTTTCTATATAAATTAGTACTTGATGGAGGTGGAGTATTGGTCTTGGATGAATTTGATATAAATTTACATCCAGATATATTACCTTTACTTGTTGATTTATTTACTGATACTAAAAAGAATCCTAATGATGCACAACTTTTGTTTACAACACATAACTCTGCAATATTAGATATTTTAGGCAAATATAGAGCTGTAATGGTGAACAAGGAAAATAATGAAAGTTATTTATATAGAGTAGATGAAATAAAAAGTGACTTAGTAAGAAACGACAGACCTCTAGCACCAATTTATAACAGTGGTAAAATTGGGGGAGTTCCAAAAGTATGAGTCACTTCTCCAATACAAAGAAAGATGCCTATTTAAATTCTATACCAGATGCAAGTATAGAAAACAAAAATTGTAATATAATGGATAGATGTAAATTTAACTTTTCATATCTTGATACAAGCCAAAAAGTTGGCCAAGATTTTAAAGATCTCTCCAAAATAGAGCTGACTGAGCTTTGCAATAAATTAAAAGAATATAGTCGAGAATCTTTAGAACATTGGAGAAATGCTAAAATTGGATCTGGAAAGCATAGAAATAGCATTCTTGTCCAATATGGAGATTTCCCCAGGAAAAGTTATTTTGAATGGCCTAAAAGTGTTCCACACCAAGCATTATGGGAACGATTTAGACTTGACCAATCTACGAGGTTGGTAGGTTTTACTATTCCTTCTGAATATAATAACACCTGCAGTTATAACAAAAACGCAAAATTTAATTTTGACTGCAACACTTTTTATGTTGTATTTTTGGATAAAAACCACCTTTTTTGGCCCCAAAATATATAAGACCTGATAAAGCATTATCTCAACTTTTAAATTGGGGTAAAAAATATCTCTACAGATATTATCATTAGAATGGACAAACAATTATACCATCATTGCATTCTACAAATTATTGCATCTCCACCAATAGCTACTCTCACAACACACTTCAAACAATTAGAGAGCATTGTTGATTCGTTGAACATAACTTTCCCAAGTAAGGTCAATGAAAAATAATACCCCAGAATTATTATAATCCTGAGGTACTTTCTAAAGCATTTACTTCTGTAAATCGCCAAGAAGACTCTGCATATCTTTTTTCAAGATTGGATGAATGAAGTATGGCGATAACTCACACATGGGTTCAAGTACAAATGTTCTGTATTGAATCTGTGGATGTGGGATTATCAGATCATCACTGAAATAAACATCATCATCAACAAAGAGTATATCAACATCTAGAGTTCTCTCCCCCCAATGTCGCTTTTTAATTCGGTTTGCTTTGGCTTCAAGAGATTTTGTAAATTCAAGAAGCTGTCTCTCGGTGAGTGCTGTTTTAATTTTAACAACGGCATTCAAAAAATCAGGCTGATCTGTAACTCCATAAGGTGCAGTCTCTATGAATGTTGATGATTCTACAAACTCTATTGCACCATCACTCTTCATCTCATCAATTGCAGATGTTAAGTAGGCCTCTCTGTCACCAAGGTTTGAGCCAAGTGCCAAATAGCATGTCCTTCTCTCTCTCACAACGTTTATGCTCACATCTTCAAAGCTCTCAGTAATTGGAGCATGAGGCTTGTGAAGAGTGACATCTATCTTCTGAATCAGTGGATATCTTTCAATCAAGAACATAGCCAGCTTGTTCACCAGAGTCTCAATCAAATCAAAACGATTTTCTTTGCAGTACTGAACTGCATCCTCTGATAGATGACCATAATGAACTGTTTTTTTTATCTGATCATCACTGAGACTTGTTTCAAGATAATACTTGATGTCGAGGAAGAAGAACTGACCCATTTCCTTTTCAGCATCAAGCACACCATGCTTTGCATAGAACTTAAGTCCTTCAATACTTATTGAATCCATTTACTCTGCTTCCTAATTGATTTGACCATTCTTATAACATCCATGCTTGCTTTTACATCATGAACTCTAACAAAGGCTGCTCCATCATTTACAGCCAAAGCTGTAGTTGCGAGTGTTCCATAAAGTCTGTTGTTGACATCTTCATCTATTGTGAGACCAATTACAGATTTATTTGAACATGCAACCATAACAGGACAACCAAGTTTTTTAAGAGATTTGGTATGATTTAGAACTTCTAAGTTCTGGATGTAATTCTTCTGAAAGCCAACCCCTCCATCAATAATTATGTTCTCTTTCTTTATTCCATATCTCTCTGCAATTTCAAGACTCTCTCTTATATCATTCATGAAATCATCATAGAAGTTGATGTAATCATCCTTCATTCTGTTGTGCATCAAGACATATGGGAGATCAGATTTTGCTACAGTTTCTGCTATACATGGATTCCATTTGAGTCCCCATATATCATTTATCATATCAATATTTGAGATATTTGCCTCAATCACTTCCTTCTTGTAGCTGTCGAGCGATACTGGAATGTCAAAGTTCTTCTTGATGGCCTCTATGTTTTTAGAAACTCGATCAATCTCTTCCTGTATTGAGATTTTTGTATGGTTTGGTCTTGTTGATTCTCCACCAACATCAATTATTGATGCACCATCTTCAATCATCTTTTCAGTCTGTTTCAAAGCTGCGTCCAATTCATTATAGCGACCACCATCACTGAATGAATCAGGAGTTACATTCAAAATACCCATAACATATACAGAATTCTCTGTATCAAAGTTCTTTCCACCAATTATCATATCTCTATTCCTTTGTTCTTGCGATCCTCACTCCAATTACATTGGTCTCTCGCAGGACATAAATAACAATTTCTACTTTTATGATCTGCAAACTGAAGTAATTTTGATAAATCACCATCTGCATTTGGATTGTTGTGATTCATAATTGCATCACTCATCAAGTCAATATCTCTCTCTTCAAAACCACATTCTTGCAATATTATAGAAGCTAAAGTCCCACCACTTACATTGTGGTCCTCTCCTGTTTCATACTGCTTTGCTCTTCCAATATCATGCAGAAGAGCTGTAGCATAGATCATATCTTCATCAATTGGTTCTCTAGAGCTCTCTCTGTCTTTTATGATCATGATTCTTGCAACACTCAAAAGATGTTCAATATCATGTTTGCAGAATATTCTATTTTCTTCTGCTTCAATTATTATGGAGTATGCTCTTTTGAACTTCTCATTTTCCAAAATTAAATTTGAACGTTTTAACATCGGATGAGGTCCAAAACATTCTTCTGCAGAAGACTGTCGTCTTTGAATTTACCACGAGTGGAATAAGTTATGGTTTTAGAACCTACCTTTTTGATTCCTCTCATGGTCATGCATGTGTGCTCTGCTTCTGCTACAACCATGACTCCCAGGGGAGATAGAATGCTGTATATGCTCTCCGCTATTTGGCTTGTCATCTGCTCTTGAAGTTGAAGTCTTCTTGCAAACACCTCAACAGTTCGAGCAAGTTTGCTGAGTCCCACAACTTTATCAGATGGTAAATATGCAATATGGACCTTACCAAAAAATGGTAATAGATGGTGTTCACATAGAGAGAAGAATTCTATGTCTTTAACAATAACGACCTCACTGTCTTTAACACTAAAGACCTTGTTGAGATGGATTGCAGGATCAATATCATTTCCAGCTGTCAATTCTTCGTACATTTTTGCAACTCTCATTGGAGTTTCTTTTATACCTTCTCTATTGGGATCTTCACCAATTGCTTCTAAAAACATTTCAATAGCTTTTGAAGCCTTATCAACATCTACCATTTATTTCCTCCTGTATTATTGTTAATTCAGTAACAATTTAACAGTATATATATTTACCTCATCATAAAATTATAGCTAACCCCTTTCAAGTGCTTTTTAAAGGATTAGCTAATATTATAAATATCAATATTCGTTTTCTATACGAAACTGATTTTAACTTCTTTTCCGTCGTATTTGCCATCAAGAATATCTTGAAGAGTTATACCATCTAAATAGTCATTTACCATCACATCAAGATTGTGCCAAAGTGGAAAAGACAAGCATTCAGCCCCACGACTGCAAGCAGATTCAGTTCTACAGTTTGGACAGTTAACAGGCACAAGGCCACCTTCTGTCAAACGCAGAATTGAGCCAACTGTATAATCAGCTGGTTCTCGTGATAGTTTGTAACCACCACTTTTTCCTCGCATGCTCGAAACAAAATCGGCTCGATTCAAAATACCGATTATAGCCTCAAGATATTTTAAAGATATCTCCTGTCTTTCAGATACCAATTTTAAAGAAATAAATCCATTTCCTGTGTTCTGTGCTAAATCTATCATTATTCTTAAAGCGTAGCGACCTTTTGTTGAAATCATCATTTTAATTGTCCCCTTATTCCTATTAAACTAGAGGATTAATAGGAATTAAATTTATACTTAAAAATATTTATATTTTGACAAAATGTCTACCCTTTAAATGGGAGTTTCCGACATCTATTATAAATTGCTTGTTTTTTCACTCCATAATTATGCCAAAACTTTTTTAAATACCCTGTTGGTGTAGAAGATTGTAAAAATAGCACCACTCCAGTTTATAGCAAAGATGCTCCACCAAACTGCAGAGATATCCATATGATAGAAACTTACCAAAAACGATATCAGTATGTAAGGCATTATCAGCTGTCTGTAAAGACCAAGACCAACAGCATAATGAGGTTTTTTGATTCCTGCCAACATGCTTGTTAGAAGTCCCATTATTATATATGTAGGTTCTGCAAGAAGAGCAATCCTCAGATATCTTATTCCCTCTCTTATAACTTCAGGGTCACTGTTGAATATTCCAATCAACTTTCCTGCAAATGGATAGATGATCAAAGATAGTGAGCAGATCATTATAATACCAATTCTCATTATCTTTGTTTTGCTCTCCCTGACTCTATCATAATCAGAGGCACCATAGTTCTGACCTATAAGTGTTACAGCTGCAGTATTCAGACCAAAAGTTGGAATCAAGATGAACTGTTCAATTCTCATAGCTGCACCATAGGCTGCTATAACAGCAGCTCCACTTGATAATCTCATGATCCAGTAGTTTATTACAAACACACCTATTGCAGTCGTTGCAGTATTCAAAGTTGCAGGAATGCTCTGAGATAATATCTCCAAAACATTCTCCTTTTTTCGTCTTTGTTTTTTAAGGATTCTCAATTCAAATACAGGAGATTTTATAACACACCTAGAGAGATAGACTGTACCCACTGCCATTATCATGACAGTCGAGAGAGCAACACCCTTAGATCCCATCTGAGGAAGGCCAAACCATCCCATGATGAACAGTGGATCTAAAAACAAGTTCAAGAGAAATCCTAGAATCAAGAAGTTACGATAGCTCTTTGTATCTCCCTGAGAGCTCAAAATTCCATTCAACAGGCTGTTCAAGATGAAGAAACCAGAACCATAGAAGGTTATAAGTAGATAGGAGCTTCCCTCTTTTAGGACCTCTCCCTCACCACCTGCAAATCTCATAAGAGGTTCTATGACCAGTGGTCCAAGAATTATGATTACAGCTGCAGCAATCAATGCTATCATGACTGCATTGAATATGAGGTTGTGATATTTATCATCATCTTTCTTACCACGTGCGATGGATAGCAGTGAAGTGGTTCCAGAACCAAGTCCGTTGCTTATGGCCATGACAAAGAAATATATTGGAAAAGAAAGTGTTATTCCTGCCAGTGCGGCAGTTCCAACTTTCTGACCAGCAAAATATGTATCAACTGCATTGTAGAGAGTTGTAAATACAAGACCAGTACTTGCAGGAATGGATATTTCCTTGATTAATTTTATAATGGACCCTTTTGTTAAATCAGCATTGTTTTCCATAGAACTCCCTCTGTTAATTCTCGCAAATCATATAATTCAACATTACTCATTAGAACACCAAAGTTCAATACACAGACCATCTTTAAGATTTTTTAATATTGACACATTTAGTTCATTTCTGTACTATTAATCGATTAGTTCATTCTCGAACTAATTAATTTAACTAACATAATCTTATACATTCAGATTACATTTAAATAATTGGAGTTTCAATGGAAACATACGACTTTGTTAAAACAGCAAGATGCTTGATACCAAAGCTATCGAATTTGATATTTGGTGATATGCACTATGAAGAGGATGGTCTGACCCTCTCTAAAACCCAGTGCATGCTCATCATGGAAATATTTCATCACCCAACTCGTTGCATGGGAGATCTTGGGATGCACACCAATGTCAAAAAGAGTACAATGAGTGGTGCAATATCTACTTTGGAAAACTATGGTTTGATAAATCGAGCTACAGATACCACCGACAAACGAAAGACAAGACTGATTCTCACAGAAAAAGGTAATCAGATGGCTATCAAACTAAAAGCAAAATTCAGGGCTACAACAACTGCAAAAATAAACACGCTCAATCAAGAGGACATAACTCTTCTTGAGCAATCAGTTTTGAATGCAAGCAATATATTGGAAAAATTAGAGGCAAATAAAAATGGCAAAATTTAAAGACAGAGATTTCCTTGGAACAGATGATATGACAAGTCTTCTGCTGAGACTTTCAGTTCCGGCGCTCATAGCGATGCTGAGCAATGCATTGTACAACCTTATTGATACAATTTTCGTAGGACGTGGTGTTGGTACACTTGCCATCTCCTCTCTTTCAATTGTATTTCCTCTCCAGATGATTATAGGAGCATTTGCTCTTATGTTTGGTGTTGGAGCTGCATCAATCTCTTCAATCGAACTTGGAAAGAAAGATAATGAAGCTGCTGCCAATGCAGCCGCAGGGGGCATAACAATTGCCATGATTGTG
>JBFHKM010000130.1:0-8157 GCA_041595335.1 Sphaerochaetaceae bacterium | reverse complement strand
ATGATTTGGTAAAATATATCCATTCCTAAATCATCGCTTCCAAGTGGATGTTGAAGAGTGGGGGAAAGAAAAGAATCACAGCAAGGAATGGTGTAGTAGCTCTCTGGTAGAAATATAGAAATGATTGCAAAGATTACATTTATTGCAAGAATCAGAGTTGCAATCTTTCCTAAATAGCTAAATCTTTTCATCGTCTCTTCCTCTAGGATCAATCTTTCTATTTATATGTTCTGCAAGATAGTTCATCAGTAAAACAAGCAGTGCTATTATTAAAAAAATAGCTTGAATCAAGGGATAATCTCTCTTTAAAACAGACTCTTTCATCAATGTTCCAATTCCTGGATAAGCAAATACATTCTCGACCAATATAGAAGCTGCAAATAGATGACCTATATTCAAAAACACTCTCGAAATTATTGGAGAGAGAGAATTCTTCAGTATGTAATATATATTCAACCTTTTTTTAGATAACCCTTTGGCTTTTCCGGTAATTATATAATCCTTTGATATAATGGTTATCATGCTGCTGCGTGATAGAATATAGAACTGGCCTATGGAAGGAATGCTCATTGTCATAATTGGTAAAAAAGCATGAGATAGAATGTCCTCTATATAAGCAAGGGAAAAAGATGGCTCTGTGAAAGCCGAAACTCCTCCTGATAAAGGAAACCATCCTAAATTGGCAGCAAAAATAAACAAAAAAGCTATCCCTATAAGAAAAGAAGGAATCTCTGAAACAGTTATTATCAGAGTATAGAATACCTTATCAAAATTCTTATTTCTATTTATCATACTGAGTATTCCAAGTGATAGTCCCACAATGCATCCTATCAAAAGTGATGATAGAACAATGAAGATTGTCCAAGGTAGTTTTCTTAAAAGTATCTTGTTTACGCTTTCATTATAAAAAATACTGCGTCCAAAATCACCTTTTAAAACATTGGCATAATATTCAATGAATTGAGTTGCTATTGGCTTGTCCAATCCGTAATATTCTTTTAAATCCTGCACTTCCTGTTCTGAATACTGCACAGAGGTGAATCCATCTTCAGCTGATAAAGTTAAAAATGGATCCCCTGGCATCAATCTTGGAAGCAAAAAATTTATAGTTAGTATTGCAAATAAGACGATTATAAAACGTTTCATCTAATTATCAATCTCTTAGAAGATAAGATAATTTTATATGAGATAGATAATTGTGATCATATCTGGTTGTCCAATTATCATATGTATTTGGTCTATATACAAAATTCCAATATGCACCTTGCATCAAATACATTGGAACTTCATCAGAGATCAATTCCTGTATCCTATTCAATTTATCCATTCGAATGTCATCATCAAATTCAACAGACTGTTTGTTTAGAAGCTCTTCAATCTCTTCATTTGACCATCCCTTTATGTAGTTACTTGAAGCCCCGTATACGTTACTTAAGTAATCAGGGTCTCCACCCATTCCACCATAGAAAACTACTACCATCTCATAGTTACCAGTTACAATGGCATTGTCTCGACTGACACTATCAATGGCTTTTATATCAACATGTATGTTCACATCTTCAAGTTTCAGTTTTATCAGTTCACATAACTTTGTACTTGATGATGAGTTATCTGTAAGGAGAGTGAAGGAGTATTCTTTACCATCTAACAACTCAAGAGCTTTTTCTCTGCTATATGGATATTTTATAACATCATCATTGTAATAACTGCTGTTATTGGGAATGTATCCCTGACTTGATACAAAAGCAGAACCTCTATCTATTTTCTGTATGAGATCATCCACATCAATTGCATATGCAATAGCTTTTCGTAAATTCTTGTCCGTGAATTCCTCACGAGTTTCAGAATTCATCATAAGACGATAACAATGAAGTGCTGGAACTTTCTTGATTGTATATTCTGGATTGTTCTCATATCGAGATATCAAATCTGCGCTGATTGTTGTCAGATCGATCTCGCCTTTCTCAAATGCAAGATTGGCATCACTTACGGGTATCCATTCTATTGCATCTACAGCCTGTTTTGGTCCCCAGAAATTTTCATTTGCAATCAGTCTGTATGTTCCATTTGTAGCACTGTATGACTCTACAATGAAGGGGCCACTTCCAATACATCTATCAGAGCCATCATAACTTCTAGGATCATCAATATCCCTCCATATGTGTTCAGGAATGATAGCAAAATAACCAAGGTGTTCAAGATAAGCCACACCTGGCTCATCTGTGATGATCTTCACAGTCTTCTTGTCTATCACTTCAACACTATCAACAATGAATTTACCGTTCATAACCAATTGATTGTAAACGGGAGTGTGCTCTCTGTAATATTCAATTGAGAATTTCACATCATCAGCCGTGAGTTCCTCTCCATCTTGCCAATAAGCATTCTCTTGAAGATGAAAAGTGTAAGTCTTTCCATCTTCTGCGATTGTATAAGAGGAAGCCAACCAAGGAATCAATCCATTCTCATCTTTTTCAAGTAAGGTGTCAAAGATGAGGAAGGTTCTAAAGATACCTGGTCCTCGATTCATGTGCTGAAATGGATTCAAAGTTCCAACATTCCCTCCAGCTAAATGCAATACTTTTGATTGAGAGGTATCATCAATTAAATTTGTCGATTCATTGATACCGGATGCAAACATCGGCAATATACAGAACGAAAGAACAACAACAGACAGAAATTTTTTAAACATTGTAAACCTACTTTATCTTGTTAGTACAAACTAACATATTTGTTTAAAAATAATACTAATTGTATTTTATTGAATTGTCAAGAAAAAATTTTAAATAAAATATTAAACATTAGTTTGATCGCTGAACAATATAGAAGGGATTATAATTGAATGGCTCAATTTGTTTGATTGCAACTAAAATACGCATTAATTTGGTAAAATATGTAATAATTATGACTAATTATAATGTATTCATAAATATATATGTAAAAAAAATATTCTATTTTTAATTTTATTGCGGAAATTGATTTCTATCATTTTTCTATTGACAAGTATTCAATTGTTATATAAAGTTATTTTTGGGTAACAAAAATAATGATTTAGAATTTACATGATTTTGAAGATTTAGATCATCAATTGTCGTCTTAAACTAATCAGCTGAATGTTTGCAATAGATCATTCTTTCCAAAAAAGCTGAGGTGATGTCTGACATGAATCCCCAATGGAGTTGGTGTGTAATTAGCATTGCAAACAACTTTTTTAAAATTGACATTTACAAACGATCTTAAAAAGGATTGTTATGTTTTGGTAGATAAATACAGATATCTCGAGAATTGAATTTCTTAAAAAATTTAATTGCTGAGTGTCATTGTTTTGAATAAATAGTTTTGTTCTGTTTGGTCAGCCGCTGTTGATTTGTTGAATGATTTTGGATTTATGTTCATGATTTTTCTTTAATCAACAGTTTGCAATAAACAGGATATTTAACTCCCTTTTCAAGATATCAGGAGTCAAACGTATGTCAAAAAAGAAAAAAGAGTTTGTGCTAAAAAGACTAACTCCGTACATGGGAAAGAAGAAGGCTCTTCTTCCCCTTTCGTTAATATTATCGGGAATATCAGCAATATTGAACATCATTCCCTTTGTTTTGATCTGGATTATAATTCGTAATATATTATCCAATCCTCTAGCATTCGATGTATCTAATATCAGTTTCTATGCATGGCTCACTTTTGCAAGTGCAGTAGGAGGTCTTGTTATTTATTTCTGTGCATTGATGAGCTCTCACTTAGCTGCTTTTCATGTAGAGGTTGGAATGCAGAAGGTAGGAATGCAAAGGATATTATCCATGCCCCTGGGATTTTTTGATAAGTATTCCAGTGGTAAGATAAGAAAAATAGTGAATGATGGTGCCGGTACAACTCATGGTTTTTTAGCGCATCAGCTGCCAGATATGGCTGGAAGTATTGTATCTCCAATAATTTTAATAATCTTACTCTTTGTTGTTGATTGGAGAATGGGACTGGTATCTCTCATACCTATAGCTTTGGGATTCATGATAATGGGGACGATGACCAGTACAAAGGGAAAAGAGTTTCAGCAGCTGTATTATGATTCATTGGAAGAGATGAGCTCAGAATCTGTAGAGTACGTCAGAGGAATTCCCGTTGTTAAGACGTTTGGACAGACAATCTTTTCTTTCAAGCGATTCTACAACAGTATAAAAAAGTACAAAGAGATGGTTGTTGCGTATACACTGCTTTGGCGAAAACCAATGTCATTCTACACAGTAATAATGGAATCTGCTGCTTTCTTCCTGGTTCCAATAAGTATTCTACTTATTGGAAGAGGAGATAACATTCCCATGGTTCTAGCTGATTTCATATTCTACATTCTTATTGCCCCTCTTTTTTCTTCTTTATTGATGAGATCAATGTATTTTCAGAACAATGTTTTGATAGCAGAGCAGGCAATAGATAGGTTGGATAATATATTGGATTATCCTCGTATGGAATATTCAAAAAATCCTAAAAAGATAATAAATAAAAGCTTAGAATTTAAGGATGTAGTTTTTTCCTATGATGGTGCAAATAAGAGGGCCATTGATAAAATCAGTTTCAAATTGAATGAAGGTGAGACAATGGCTTTGGTTGGACCTTCTGGTGGAGGAAAGACAACTATTGCTCGTTTAGCTGCTCGCTTCTGGGATGTTGATGAGGGTGAGGTTCTGGTTGGAGGTGTCAATGTAAAGGATATCTCTAAAGAAGAGCTCATGAACAACATATCCTTTGTATTCCAAAATACCAATTTATTTAAAGGAACATTGAAAGAGAATGTTACTTTTGGAAAGCAGGGAATAAGTGACTACACAATAAACAAGGCAATAGATGCATCTCAATCTCGAGAGATAATAGATAATCTCAAAGATGGTCTTGATACGGTTATAGGTTCCAAAGGTACCTATCTCTCCGGAGGAGAGCAGCAAAGAATTGCTCTCGCTCGTGCAATGGTAAAGAATGCTCCAATTGTCTTATTGGATGAAGCTACAGCATTTGCAGACCCTGAAAACGAACATCTGATTCAGAAGGCTCTTCATAAATTGAGCCAAAATAAGACCTCTCTCATGATTGCTCATCGTCTTACTACTGTAAGAGATGTAGATAAAATTCTTGTCATTGATGATGGAAAGATTGTTGAACAGGGCTCTCATGAAGAGCTCATGAAGAATAAAGGTCTCTACAGAACAATGTGGGATGAATATCAAAAAACTATTGAGTGGAAAATTTCTGCTGATGATACACCAAATAATGGAGGAGAGAATGATTAAATATTTTCAAAACAAATATTCCATGTCGAAACAGGGAGCAGTAGATCTTTTTAAAGCAATTGGTTGGACTGTATTGATGGATTTGAGCTTCATGCTGCCTGTTATATTTAGTTTTAAATTCTTGGATGAATATATGAAAGGTGTGTTTGATATTACAGTTGGTTCGACCACCAGTGTTGTTTATTACATAATATTATCTGTTATATTTTTTGTTATGATGTATGTACTTGCATACATTCAATATGATTCAACTTATACAAAGGTATATGAAGAGAGTGCAAGAAAAAGAGTCAGTTTGGCGGAAACTCTAAGAAAATTGCCTCTGGCATATTTTGGAAAGAAAGACCTATCTGATTTGAGTTCAACTATAATGGAGGATACCACTCAAATTGAGATGATATTCTCACATGCAGTTCCTCAGCTTTATGCTGCTTTTGTAACAACTTTACTGATGGGTATCATGTTGTTTATTTATAATTGGCAGCTCTCGTTGGCAGTATTCTGGGTAGTTCCTGTATCTCTATTTATATTTGTACTATCGAAGAAATTTCAGGATAAAGTTCATGAAGAGAGCTTCAATGAAAAAAGAGATATAAGTGATAAATTCCAAGAAGGTCTTGATTCAGCTCATGAGATCAAATCTTACAATAGAGAGGAGGATTATTCAGATTCTCTGAATTCCAAATTAGATCAATATGAGAAATCTTTAATACATGGAGAGCTATTGATTGGAGCTTTCATAAATCTATCATATATATTTTTGAAACTGGGGCTTCCTAGTGTGGTATTATATGGTACATATCTGCTTTCACAAGGCTCTGTAACAATTTTTACTTACCTTGTTTTTGTCGTGGTTACCACTCGTATCTACAATCCTATAATGGCAGCATTAGATCACTTTGCGGCACTTATCTTTTTGAACGTAAGAATAAAACGTATGAAAGAGATATCAGATATGCCAATGCAGGTTGGAAAGGATGAATTTTATCCCAATGGTTTTGACATAAAATTTAATGATGTTGATTTCTCTTATCAAGAGGGAGTTCAGACTTTAAAAAACGTCAATTTTATTGCCAAACAGGGAGAGGTAACAGCTCTTGTAGGTCCATCTGGTGGTGGTAAAAGTACCGTTGCAAAACTTGCTGCAAGATTCTGGGATATTGATGGAGGTAAAATAACCTTAGGTGGTGAAGATATATCAAAGATCAATCCAGAAGTTCTCTTGAATAATTTTTCCATCGTATTTCAGGATGTGACGCTTTTCAACTCAAGTATATTGGATAACATCCGCCTTGGGAAAAAAGATGCAACACGCAAAGAAATTGAAGAAGCTGCAAAGCTTGCTCAATGTGATGATTTCATCAAGAAACTTCCACAGGGTTATGATACCTTGATTGGCGAAAATGGAGAGAAATTATCAGGAGGAGAGAGACAGCGTATATCAATTGCAAGAGCTATGCTCAAGGATGCTCCAATCATACTTCTTGATGAAGCTACAGCTTCTCTAGATGCCGAGAATGAAAGTAAGATACAGAGTGCTCTAAGCGAATTGATAAAAGAAAAAACTGTATTGATCATAGCTCATAGAATGAGAACTGTTTCCGGTGCTGATAAGATTGTTGTCCTAAAAGATGGTCAAATATCAGAAACAGGAAATCCTTCTGAATTGAAAAAACAGGGAGGCCTATTTGCTTCAATGTTGAAGAAACAGAAGGAAAAATAAGAACATAGTTATTCCCTTGATACCCATCTGCTGGTTTTTAATTCTCTTATGCAGCAGAGGGGTATCTTTTTTTCCCTTTGACGAGAACTTAATAAATATCACTTTGTAAAAACAGTGTTCTACATAAATGTGATAAATATATATCTATCATTAAAAAACGTAGAAAATATATTAAATAATTAGAATCTTACTTTTTATCAGGCTTGTCTGGATAATGAGGAATCTTCTCTAAGTTGTTGTCCCATGAGGCCCTGCTATCCATGAATATATGAGCTTTAGGAGATATATGGGGATCTGTATCCAACGATCCAGCTGGTACAACCAATAAAGAGCCATCCATCTGCAATGTAGGAAGAGCCGACCCACAGTGGGGACAGAAGCTCTTGGAATGATTTGTTCCTTCAACTCTATATGTTCTTACTTCGTTCTCACCTGAAATCCATTTTAGTTTTGCTGAAGATGAAAATAAATTAGAAGCATGAGCTGAACCTGTATCTTTTCTGCAGCGGGAACAATGACAGAGGTAAAAATTTTCAAACTCTCCATCTATCTCAAAAGAAATACGTTTGCAAAGGCATGATCCTGTGTGTTTCATTTTTGACTCCATAATTTTAGTGGGTATATAGAAATAATATATCATCACTATATTATTGATTCAATATAAAGTCGTGATTGGAGACAGTATTGTCATTTCAATTCTGTACGAGTGAAAGATTTTAATCATTATTTATAATATTTAAAATTTCATGGTTAGGTATTAAGAAATGCTTCCTGTCATTTTAAACTTACAAAAAGGTTATTGTTTTACTCTGAATTTAAAAGTTAAAATTGTATATATTGGCTCTGAAAATATTCAACTATTCTCTACAATAACTTCCTTCTAGGTTTTAAAATTATTGTTCTTGATTTGCAATCTTGTTTTAAATTCATTCTATCAACATTTGATCCAACGGCTTTGTTTTTTTGTATTAACGTTAAGGCTCAATTGATAAATTATGGAATATCATTCTTGGGAATTGATTCATATTTCCACCAGTTGGTTACGGGCTTTATTATTATCATACCTGTTTATTTGGATATGAGATAATATGCTAGAAATAATTAATTTGCTGTAGATTAGATATTCTTATTATTTAGGATTGTAAAATGTTGTAT
>JBFHKM010000129.1:0-8163 GCA_041595335.1 Sphaerochaetaceae bacterium | reverse complement strand
TATTCCTGTTCTGGACCAACTGTAACATCAATATATTTAGAACTCTTACCAAACAATGCAAGTACACGCTTTGTCTGAGTTGAAATAGCTTCCATTGATCTTAACAAAGGAGTCTTTTTGTCCAAAATCTCACCACTGTAAGATACAAATACTGTTGGAATACATAGAGTGCCATCTTTAACAAATGCATAACTTGTAGGATCCCAAGCTGTATAACCTCTAGCTTCAAATGTAGATCTTATTCCACCTGATGGGAATGAAGATGCATCTGGTTCACCTTTGATCAATTCTTTACCACTGAAACTTAAAATTACATTTCCGTCCTTAGTAGGAGAGATAAATGAATCGTGTTTTTCTGCTGTTATTCCTGTTAAAGGTTGGAACCAGTGAGTGTAGTGTGTTGCGCCCTGATTCATAGCCCATTCTTTCATTGCATGAGCTACTGCGTTTGCAATATCAATGTCTAGGTCTTTACCTTCTCTGATTGTATTCTTCAGTTTCTTGTACACGTCTTTTGGTAAACTATCTTTCATAGCATTGTCACCAAATACTCTCTCACCGAAATAATCTGTTACCTTTTCCATAATATTTTCTCCTAAAAAGTATAAAAAAAAGGCAAAGGCGCTGATAGCTATATAAACTACCAGCGCCTTTGCTGATGCTCTAAACATATCGAAAAACCATAAAAAGTGTCAATAGTAAATAAGAAAAAAAGATATTTTTATATGCAAAAACTGTATTTTTATACAAAAACGCGTTGCAAAAATAATTTTTATTATTTAATTTAAAATAAAAATAATCCATAATTATTAATTAAAAGCTAAATAAAATATAGTAATATTTACTTATATTATAATTTTTTATATTTTTAGGGCTTATGCAAAATATTCGTTTATAGACAAAATTAACTATTTTTAATAGTATGCAGGAAAAGGCAAACGAGCCTTTTATATATAATTTGATGAGACAATGGCGTCTTAACAGGATAGGTTTACTATCCCGTTTGGACGTCATTTTTTTGAGGAGATAATTTTATGATAAAGAGAGAGGGAGAAGTTAGAATACCATCAGGATGTGCTATCACTGGTATATTTTCAAAAAAGAAAAAACTATTTTCTGGACAAATGGCTATCGACTCAATTAGAGTCATGCACGACAGATCAAATGGTTTAGGCGGTGGTTTTGCTGGATATGGTATATACCCTGAATATGAAGACTATTTTGCATTGCATGTACTATACGATGACAAAAAAGCGAAATTAGAGACTGAAGAATTCTTAGATGAACATTTTGATGTAATCAATTTATCAAAGATTCCTACAAGAAAGATCCCATCAATTAAAAATGAACCTTTAATTTGGCGTTATTTCGTTGAACCTCTCCATACCAAACTTACTGACAGTCAGTTAGAAGAATATGAATATACAGCACGCTGTGTTATGAAGGTCAATACTAGAATTACAGGTGCTTGCATCATTTCATCTGGTAAGAACATGGGTGTATTTAAAGCTATGGGTTATCCAGAAGATGTTGGTGAGTTCTATAGATTAGAAGATTATAAAGGTTACTGTTGGACCGCTCATGGTAGATACCCTACAAACACACCAGGATGGTGGGGTGGAGCTCATCCATTTTCATTGCTAGATTTCTCTGTTGTTCATAACGGTGAGATCTCAAGTTATGATGCAAACCGTCGTTTCATGGAGATGTTTGGATACAAATGTACTCTACAGACAGATACAGAAGTAATTACATACATGATTGATTATCTACATAGAAAGCAAGGTCTTCCTTTAGATAAGGTAGCTCATATATTAGCTGCTCCTTTATGGAGCACCATCGACAGAATGGAAGAGAAAGAAAAAAATGAGATCACTTATCTCAGAAAGAATTTCTCCAGTGCTTTGATTACTGGACCATTCTCAATTTTAGTTGGATTTGACGGCGGCCTAATGGCTCTGAATGACAGACTCAAACTTAGATCCCTTGTTGTCGGTACAAAAGATGACATGGTTTATGTGGGATCGGAAGAATCTGCTATCAGAATTCTTGAGAAAGATTTTGATACTCTAACTTACCCAAAAGGTGGAGTACCTTATATCGTTACACTGGAGGACCAGCAATAAATGAAAGTAGAATATTTTCAGCCAGAATATAAAGTTATTAGAGATATGGACAAATGCATAGACTGTGGAATATGTGTCAAACAGTGTGCTAACGAAGTCCATCTAAGAGATAAAAAGAAGAAGCTATATACAGTGGATAAGAACTGTGTAAACTGCCATCGTTGTGTTGCAACTTGCCCAGTTGGAGCTCTAACAATTGAAAAGAATGAATTTGGATTCAAGAAAAATAAATCTTGGAGCGATGACGATATAAACAATATTTTCAGACAGGCAGCTACAGGTGGTGTTCTGTTGGCTTCTATGGGAACTGCTAAGGAATATCCAATTTATTGGGATAAAATCCTAATCAATGCATCCCAGGTAACAAACCCATCAATTGATCCTATCAGAGAGCCTATGGAAACAAGAACTTTCCTTGGTAAGAAAAACTCACAGATTGAATTTGATGAGAATGGTGATATCAAAACAGAGGAGAAACCTTTCATTGAATTGTCAACTCCTATAATGTTCAGTGCTATGAGTTATGGTGCTATCTCACTTAATGCTCACAGAGCATTGGCAGAAGCTGCAGAAGATTTAGGCATTCTATATAACTGTGGTGAAGGTGGTCTTCATAAATCATTGTACAAGTATGGTGATAGTACTGTTATCCAGGTCGCTTCAGGTAGATTTGGTGTTACAAGTGGTTATCTTGAAAGTGGTGCTGCAATTGAAATTAAGATTGGACAGGGAGCAAAACCTGGTATTGGTGGTCACCTAACTGGTGCTAAGATCAACCAAGAAATCAGTAAGACAAGAATGATTCCAGAGAAATTTGATGCAATCAGTCCAGCTCCTCACCATGATATCTATTCAATTGAAGATTTGAGACAGCTTGTAGATGTATTGAAAGAGGCAACAGATTATAAGAAACCAATCATTGTAAAAGTTGCTGCAGTACATAATATCAGCAGTATCGTAAGTGGTATTGCAAGATCTGGTGCAGATATCATTGCTATTGATGGTTTCAGAGGTGGTACTGGTGCAGCTCCATTGAGAATCCGTGATAACGTTGGTATTCCTATTGAATTGGCACTTGCTGCATGTGATGAAAGACTTCGTGATGAAGGTATTCGTGATGATGTAAGCTTGGTAGTTGGAGGTAGTATCCGTCACAGTGCAGATGTAATCAAAGCTATTGCTTTGGGTGCTGATGCAGTATACATCGGAACAGCTCCATTAATTGCTCTTGGTTGTCACATGTGCAGAACCTGCAGTAAAGGTCTCTGTAACTGGGGTATTGCCACTCAGAAAGCAGATCTTGTAAAACGTCTTGATCCTGAAGAAGGAAGAGAGAGACTTGTTAATCTTGTATCCGCTTGGAATTCTGAAATCAAAGAGATGATGGGTGGTATGGGTATCAACAGTATTGAAGCTTTACGTGGTAACCGTCTTATGTTACGTGGTATTGGATTGAACTTGAAAGAGTTAGAAGTACTTGGAATCAAGAGTGCAGGAGAGTAAAAGATGAGAAACATTGATGCAAATAACGTTGGTTATAAACAATTGAATAAAATCATCCGTTATGAAGATGATAGTCATGTAACACTTTCGAATGTTATGGGACAGCGTTTCATAGGTTGTGCTCTTGAGAATAAGAATATTGATATTACAGGTATTCCTGGAAATGCTTTAGGTGCATGCTTAAACGGTGGATCAGTTATTACTGTTCACAACAACTGCCAAGATGCTACAGGTGATACCATGAATAATGGTAAGATCATTGTTCATGGTAACTGTGGTGATACAGCAGGTTATGCAATGCGTGGTGGTAAGATTCTTATCAAAGAATCTGGTGGATATAGAATGGGTCTTCATATGAAGGCTTATGAAGAAAGACAACCATTGATGATTATTGGTGATAGAGTTGGATCTTTCTGTGGTGAATATCTTGCTGGAGGAACAATTATAGTTCTTGGTTATAAGCAGAATGGAAATTGCCCCGTAGGTAATTTCTGTGGTGCCGGAATGTATGGCGGAAGAATCTTTTTGAGGTCAAATGTACTGCCAAAAGATTTATCTCCTCATGTTGAAGCTAAAAAAGCAACAAAAGAAGAGCTTAATTCTATTAAATCAGAGGTCGAAGACTTTTGCAGTCTCTTTGGAATTGATAATATTGATATGGATAACGACAATTTTTATATTATAAGTCCAAATACCAAAGTGGCTTATAAAAAGAAATATATCGCGGTATAGAAAGTCAACAAATACTGGCCACAAGGCCAGTACTTATAGGAGTTTTTAATGTCATCAATTCAATATGAAATAACTGATTTTATCGAAGAGCAAGATATCAAATTCGTTCGGCTTGCTTTCTGCGATATTTTTGGTAATCAAAAAAACATTTCAATTTCAACTGAAGAGCTCGAGAGGGCCTTCAATACCGGTATCTCCTTTGATGCATCTGCCATCAAAGGATTTAAAAGTATAACGGATAGTGATTTATTATTATTCCCAATTGCTGATACAATGCAAATTTTACCATGGAGACCATCATCAGGTGGTGTTATTATGTTCAACTGTGAGCTAAGAAATACAGACAGAACTCCATATACAAATGATAGTCGTCGAAACCTTTTGAACTTCATGAATATGAGCAGTGGCAAAGGGTTTAATTTTGGTATTGGTTCAGAATGTGAATTTTATTTGTTCAAACTCAACAGTGAGGGTGAAATCACGAGCAAACCAATCGATAATGGTGGTTATCTTGATATTGCTCCACTTGATAAAGGTGAGGATATAAGAAGAGAGATCTGTTTGACACTGCAGGAAATGGGATTCTATACAGAAAGATCGCATCATGAAAGTGGTCCAGGTCAGATGGAAGTTGATTTCAAACATGGTAAACCACTTCAGGCAGCAGATAATCTTGTTACATTTAAAAATGTTGTCAAATCTATTTCTGCAAGAAATGGATTGTATGCATCTTTCCTTCCAAAACCTATCAAAGATAAAAGTGGAAATGGTCTTCATGTAAATATATCACTTAAAACAGATAAATATCCAATGAGTGAAGAATTGAATATAAAAATGGTTTCTGGTGTGTTGAATAGATTGCGAGAGATTAGTATATTCAGTTGTCCTCATGTAAATTCATACGAAAGACTTGGCAGTTTTGAAGCTCCAAATACAATCGGATGGGGTTACGGTAACCGTGACCTTGCCATACGTATTCCAAGTGCCGAAGGTGAGTATTCAAGGATAGAAGTAAGAACACCTGATTCATCAGCAAATCCATATATATTATATCATTTGCTATGTGAAGCAATAATTGAAGGAGTTGAAGATAAAACTCCTCATTATGATGAACTAGATAGAAATAACATTGATTCAAGTTTGGTAGAATCTTTACCAACTTCACTGGAAGAAGCTATTGAAATAGCTAAAGATAGTGAGTTCTTGAGGAGAGTGTTGCCAGAATCTGTTCTTTCTTCTTACATTGAAGAAAAAGAAAAAGAAGTAGCTATCTGTAAAGAAGCTAAAGATTATTACAAAAAAGGACGACAGTTGTTTTTTGAGAGACTTTAAGAGGCACTATGTATTTTAGACGAATATTGTTGGTTGCCTCTACAGGCAAAGAACATTTACTGCTAAAAACTAGATTGCAGAGACATGGAGTTAATGAAAAAACAGTTTCGTGTTTCTCGAGCAATGAAGCTCGGCGTATGCTTGGAGAGGAGATTTTTGATCTGATAATCATAAAGGCTCCTTTGCTTGATGAAGCTGGGGACCTTTTTGCGCTTTTTGCTTCTAAAAAAAGCAAGGCTCAAATTATACTATTGGTTAGGAATAATTATATAAAACAGATGGTTGATAAAGTTGGAGATCAAGGAATTATAGTTCTTGGCCAACCAATAGATGATATGATGTTTTACCAATCATTGAGTATAGCATTTGCTATCAATGCGAAGCTCAATGGTATACATAATGAGAACTCCAAACTTAGGAAAAGATTGGAAGAGATAAAACTTGTAAATAGAGCTAAGTTCTTACTTGTTGAACATATGAGTTATACTGAAGAGAGAGCCCATAAATATATTGAGAAGTCAGCTATGGATAGACGAATTAGTAAAAGCCAAGTATGCAAAGAGATAATAGAGAAAATTGAAAACCTTGAATAAAGGGATGGAGAGAATATGAGCAAATACGTATTTATAACAGGTGGTGTTGTATCAGGATTAGGTAAAGGTATTACCGCAGCTTCTTTAGGCCGACTATTGAAGAATAGAGGATTGAAGGTAATGGCCCAGAAGCTTGATCCTTACATGAATGTAGATCCAGGTACAATGAGTCCATATCAACATGGCGAGGTATTCATTACCGAAGACGGAGCAGAAACTGATTTAGATTTAGGTCACTATGAACGTTTCATCGATGAAAACTTGAATAGATTCAGTAACCTTACAAGTGGTAGATGTTATTTCAATGTTCTAACTAAAGAGAGACGGGGTGACTACCTAGGCTCAACAGTTCAGATCATTCCCCATGTAACTGATGAAATCAAACGTTTTATTTATAGTGTTGGTGAGAAAGATCATGTGGATGTTGTTTTAACAGAAATTGGTGGTACTACTGGTGATATTGAATCACAGCCTTTCTTGGAAGCAATCAGACAGGTAAGTCATGAAGTAGGTGAAGAAAACTGTCTATTCATTCATGTAACATTGGTACCTTATATTCCAGGTAGTGAAGAATATAAGAGCAAACCAACTCAGCACTCAGTTAAAGAATTGATGACAATGGGTATCTTCCCGGACATCATTGTAACTCGTAGTGATGGTCATATCGGTCAGAACATCAAAGATAAAATTGCATTGTTCTGTAATGTAAAACCAGACTGTGTTATTGAAAACTTAACTGTTCCTACTTTATATCAAGCACCTGTAATGCTTCATGAAGAACATCTTGATGATATTGTTTGTAGAGAGTTAAAGATCGATGCTCCACCTGCTGATTTAAAAGATTGGAAGTCATTCTTAGATAGAGTTGAAGAAGCAAAGAATAAAACAATCAAAATTGCTTTGGTTGGTAAATATGTTCAACTTCATGATGCTTACCTTTCAGTTATGGAATCATTGAAACATGGTGGATGGGACAATGGTTGTGATATTGAAATTGATTGGGTTGATTCTCAGACAATCAGAAAAGACAACGTTGAAGAATTATTGAAAGACGCAGATGGTATTATCGTTCCTGGTGGATTCGGTGAACGTGGTATTGAAGGTATGGTTGTAACAGCTGAATATGCACTAGAAAAGAAAGTACCTTATCTTGGTATCTGTCTTGGTATGCAGATCAGTGTTATTGCTTATAGCCGTGCTGTATTGGGTTGGGAAGATGCTAATTCAAGTGAATTTGATAAGCACAGCAAGCACCCTGTAATTGATCTTATGAACTCACAACAGGATGTTGAAAAGATGGGTGGTACAATGAGACTTGGTTCTTATCCTTGTCACACTCAAGAGAATTCTTTATTGAGAAAGCTTTATGGTGAAGATATGATCCATGAGAGACATAGACATAGATATGAATTCAACAATACATTCAGAGATGCATTGGTCAATGCAGGATTGAGTATTGGTGGTGTATCTCCTGATAATACATTGGTAGAATCAGTAGAAGTTGATAGTCATCCATTCTTCTTAGGTGTTCAATATCACCCTGAATTCAAGAGCAGACCTACAAAACCAAATCCTTGTTTCATCGGATTTACTAAAGCTGCTTTAGAAAACTTTGAAAAGAAGAATAAATAATATTCTGATTAAATATTAGAAACTACATAATATAAAGAATACCTTTCGATTGATAACTGTTTTGTGTTATCAGTTGAAAGGTATTATTTTTTATATTGGGAATTGTATTATTATACGAAATAATGTAGATAAATATACTAATTAAATATTATTTTGTTGTAATGTTATCTAAAAAGTAATATTGTTTAATAAATATTCTAAAAATAAATATTTTGTAAATAATAGAAATGTTAAGTACTTTGAGT
>JBFHKM010000128.1:0-8225 GCA_041595335.1 Sphaerochaetaceae bacterium | reverse complement strand
TTGATACGCTTACAGCACATACAATAAACAATGCACAGCATTATCCAGTATCTCTCAATTATACTCTGAATATAATATTTTTTTTACTGAATCTTAGCTTGCCCTATCTGTTCTATCAGTACACTGTGATACTAACAAAGAACAATAACTTAAAAAAGAAGCTTCTCAATAAGATATTTATAATTTTCTACGTATTTCAAACATTCATCATTCTATCAACTCCAATTCTACACCTAATGTTCTACTTTGATGATAATCTGATATACACACATGGAAGTCTGTATGTCTTCATAGCTGGTTTTGATTTGGTAATTTTGCTCATATCAGGGAGAACTGTCATCAAATACGGGCAAAAGATGCCAAAAATACAGAGAGTGGTAGTGATAATCTATACCACTCTTTTAATTTCCATCAACTTTGTTCAAATTTTGATTCCATCACTTTTCATAAACGGATTGATCTTATCCATTGCAACATTCCTCATGTTTCTTACAATTCAAAATCCAAGTTCCTATTACGACTCTTTGACACCAAACTACTCGAGAGAGACATTTCTTGAATATCTTGAGATGTTGATACTTGAAAAGAAACATTTTCAGATCATATTGATTGATATAGCTGGAACTAGAGGAATCAGAAAGACTTTTGGAGAGAAAATCTGCACTGAGATAATTAAAAAAACAGGACAGAAGGTCATAAATGCGAGCAACAGAAACCTAACTTTCAGAATGGAAGATGATATTTTTTGTGTGATCACTTTCGACAAGGAAGAACGTGATGGAGTCATTGCAAATTTCAAGAATGAATTTCCTCTGAAACAGGAGTATGGTGAGTATTCTTTTGATGTTGAGGTCTACTTAAATTATACCGATTCCTTGTATGATTTTGAAAATATAAATGAAGCATCTCGCTTCATAACAGACTGCATAAATTTAGCCAAAAAGCATTTTTTGACTCTCATCAACAATGATGCCATTGATTCAATCAAGAGAAACAAACAGATTGAGAACATTCTAGATACATCTCTTTTGAATCGTGATGTTGTTGTGTATCTTCAACCAATAGTCTCATCTAAGACAGGAATATGCAAACATGCAGAGGCTCTTGTGAGACTGTATGATGAGGAACTTGGGTTGATAATGCCAAATGAATTCATTGGTATGGCGGAGAAAGATGGAAACATCACAAAGCTGGCTCCTCTGATGATTGAGAAGGTATGTAAGTATCTAAATGAGACAGACCTACCAGATACCCTTGAGAAGATATCGATAAATCTCTCTGTCATGGATTGTTTGAATCCAGATTTTGACAAGACAGCTCTTGGAATTCTGCATAAGTACAACATAAATCCAAACAGGATTATATTTGAAATTACAGAGACTGTAGCTACCCTAGCTCCACAGCTGAGAAAGACTATGATCAATCTTAAAAGAGAGGGTGCAACTTTGGCTTTGGATGATTTTGGCTCTGGTTATGCCAATATAGATTCGATTGCAAAACTTCCTGTCGATATCATAAAAATTGACAAACAGCTTCTTGATTTAGCAGATAAGTCAAGATACAAAGCTCTCCTTGAGAGTGTCATGGTGGCTTTGAACAAACTTCAGTTGGAAACAGTAGTGGAGGGAGTTGAACGTCAAGATCAAGCAGATTTGATAAAAAGCTTCGGGGGCACCTATCAGCAGGGCTATCTTTATTCAAAACCACTCTCTTTGGAAGAATTTACAAAATTTGTCAATAATTAGTCAAAAAAATATCTTTTTCGATTGTATTACAGATTGTTATAGTATATATTTGTTATATAATTTGTAAGTGCTCTAAGAATTATAACCAATTATTGTGCTTTATATATCAAAAGGATACTCTGATGAGAAACATCTCTTTCAACATATTGGGACTGATAATAATAATAATTGTAACAAGCTATACCTACATGCGCCCAATGTTTAAAAATAGAACCAACTGCTATTACAAGCATATCTTGGTGTTATCACTCATCTCAACTTTTTTAGATATAATATTCACAATCTTAAATTCATTTCCATTTCAATATTCTGATGCTTTAAAATATACAGTTGGAACACTGTTCTTCATGTCTTATTGGCCTCTTGCCTATGTCTTTTTTGCCTACACTCTCTATGCAGCAAAGTTAGTGAAGCATAAAAACAACAGGATTTTTTATACATTGAACATTGCCTTTTTACTTGAATGGATCTCAATTATATCGACTTCATTCTCACATCTCATATTCTACTACGACAGTCAGCTTGGCTACATGCATGGAGTTCTCTATGTGCCTCTTGCTCTGTTCAACATAATACTGATCTTATCAGGCGGAGCTGTTGTTTTGATTTCCAAAAACAAACCCTCCAGAGACCAAGAGATTGCAATTTATTCCTATATCTTTATTTTCTGTCTATCTAATTTTATCCAGACCATAATTCCACACATAAATATAACTGGATTCGGTCTTGCATGCTCCACTCTTATAATCTATCTATCTCTGCAAAATCCTGACAGATACCTAGATAATCTTACAGGAACCTACACAAGACAGGCCTTCAGAGAGTATCTCTCCGGTTTGATATCAAACAAAACAAAATTCCAGATCATAATTGTCGATATTGAGAACATGGCATTGATCAACTCATCAATTGGAGAGGAGATGGGGACAAAAATAATTCAGGAAGTCTCTAGAAAAGTAAGAACAATAAGCGAAAGGAATTATACTTTCAGAATAGATGGTGATTCAGCAATCATTGTCACCAAGAAGATTGAAGAGAGAGATAGAATACTCGAGCAGCTCGACAGGGAGTTTCCATTTGAATACAAACTGGCTATTACTTCTTACACTGTAAAAATTCACATTCATCATACAGACACCTTTGATGACTTTGATAGCATAACTGAAGCAAATGATATCATAACTGAGTGTGCATTGATTGCAAAGAAATCACCAGATAAGATAACAAAGAATGTGATCAGTGATATAAGAAGAACCAAAAAAATTGAAAAGATTCTGAAGACATCCATAGAGGACAAAACAATATGCATATATCTGCAGCCAATTTACAACACAAAGACAGAGAGCTTTGATAGAGCCGAGGCTCTGATTAGATTGTATGATGATGAATTGGGTTTGATAATGCCTAATGATTTCATTCCCATCGCTGAAGAGAACAACACCATACTTGATATAACTCCTGTTATAATTGAGGAGGTCTGTAAGTATGTAAGTACAGAGACTCTTCCTTCAACTTTCAAAAATATATCCATCAATCTCTCTTCAATAGACTGTCAGGTAGATGATTTTGATAAAATCATCCTTGATGCAATTGAAAGATACAAAATAGATCCATCTTTCTTAATTTTTGAGATCACAGAGACAATAGCCTTCATCTCTCCAAAGATAAAGAAAACCATGAAGAACTTGAGAGATCACAACATTCTGTTGGCTCTCGATGATTTTGGATCCGGTTATGCAAACATAGACACATTGACCAAGCTTCCTTTTGATATTGTGAAGATTGACCGTGATATGATTCTCTTACTCAACTCTGTAAGATATAAAAACATAACACTCGCTATAATCAGAACCATCATAGATTATGGATTTGATGTTGTTGTGGAGGGTGTTGAAAATAAAGAATTGGCAGAAGTCCTTAAGAAAAATGGAGCACTTCACCATCAAGGCTTCTTCTATTCAAAGCCTATTGAAATATCCAAATTTAAGGAATTTCTTTTAAACAATCAATAATATAACCAAGCATTCATAAAATCAACCTATTGTTATTTAGGTGGTCAAGCTATATACTTATGTCATTAACTGCAAGAAGTAATATTTATGAACAAAAAATGAATTTTTGCATTTAATGGTGGTTTGAAAAGATATAATCAATATTACAGAGATGAAACAAAAATCATAACATGTAATCATAAAAAATGCATTTTGATTGTACAATTCAATAAATAATGAAAATTCACGGAGTATTGAGTGTATAACATTTCTTACAATTTAGTGGGATTGGTTTTTCTAATTGTCTTAACAATTTATTTCTTTAAAATACCAATTTTCCCCAATAGATCAAATACAGTATTCAAAGTGATACTGGTCCTGTCATGTTTGGCAATTGGTCTTGATATAATAACAGCACAGATAGTAAACAACAGAGAGAGTTATTCAGTTGCAATGCAGTACGTATCGAATACTGTGTTCTTTCTTGTATATTGGCCTCTTGCTTTTTTCTTTCTTCATTACACAATTCTTCTCACCAAAAGAGAGAAGTTGATAACCAGTAAGGCCAACATTGTTTTGAACTCTCTTATGGTAATTGAGATGATAGTAATAGCTCTCTCCCCTCTGTTTCACACAATATTCTACATAGACCCTGTTGATGGTTACACACACGGCTTCTTGTACGTTCCAATAGCAATATTGAATGTCATCATTGTATTCAGCGCAGGTCTACTTGTGCTCATAAACAGGAGATCATTCACCATAATGCAGAGAACAGCAATTCCACTGTACATTCTGATTCTTTGTGTGGCCAACATTGTTCAAGTTTATTATCCATTTGTCTATGTAACAGGTGCAGCTCTTGCTCTATCTACATTCATAATGTTCCTAACACTGCAGAATCCAAACATATATTATGACAGTCTGACTATGGTATTCTCAAGAGAATCTTTGGAAGATTATCTCTCCAAGCTTGTGCATAGAAAAGAGAAGTTCCAAATAATAATTGTCGATGTGGTCAACACAACAAACATAAACAGAACCCTTGGTGAGAGAGCTGGATCTGAGATAATCTCTCAGACTGCAAAAAGAATAAAATCGAGCTGCCCAAACAATCTTATATTCAGATTGGAAGGCGATGCTTTTGTTATCTTCACAAAGAGTGAGGAAAGACGAGATAAACTTATTGAGAAATTCAAAAAACAATTCCCTTTCAATTACAAAATTGATACAACCCAGATAACAGTTCATGTTCATCTCAATTACAGTGAGACTCTCAACAAGTTTGAGAGCACAGCTGAAGCTATTGGAGTCATACAGGACTGTGCAAAGTCATCTAAAAGAAACAAGATCAGTTTGATAAATAAATCATCACTGGATGAAATAAAGCGAATCAGAAGCGTTGAGAAAGCACTTCAGAGGGCAATAGATGAGAAAGACTTCTGTGTTTATATTCAACCAATATACAACACCTCCACAGGCTTTTTTGAAAAGGCTGAGGCACTGGTGAGAATAAAGGATGATGAATTGGGATTGATAATGCCTAACGAGTTCATTGAGATTGCTGAGAAGAACAGAATGATCAAGCTTCTAACTCCAGTTGTAATAGAGCAGGTATGTCAATTTCTTCATACCTCAAGCTTTCCTTCAACATTTAAAGCTATATCAATAAATCTTTCAGTTATAGATTGTCTTGATGAAGATTTGGATAAATTCATCTTATCAATGATCGATAAATATGAAATAGACCCAACTCGTTTGATATTTGAGATCACTGAGACAGTGGCCTCTCTTGCTCCTCAAGTGACATTGACAATGAAGTCTCTGCAAAAACATGGCGTCAAATTCTCTTTGGATGATTTTGGCTCAGGTTATGCAAATATTGATGCCGTGGTAAAGCTGCCATTCAATATAATAAAGATTGATAGAGAGCTGGTTCTACTTCTTCATGATGTTCGATATAAGGTCATGCTTGAGGGACTTGTTAAGATAATGCTCAATCTGGATTATGATATAATAGTTGAAGGTATTGAGACTGAAGAACAAGCTGAAGTTCTTGATGAGATGGGAGCCCATGTACATCAAGGATATCTGTACTCTCGTCCTGTTCCAATGGATGTATTCACACGCGTCATAAATGACAACGCCACCATCAAACTGTAATGATGGCAGCGCCTTTTGAAAATCTAATTAGCTTCAAGCTAGCTTGTTCTCTTTGATCAAGCTGTAAGCAATTGTAACCGCAGTTACCATTGTCTCCTCACAAGGGACAACTGGAACTGCTGGATGCTCTCCATTTCCTTGCAATTCTTTACATAACAATGTTTTGTATTTATCATAGAACTGCTCATTGAGTGATGATGTTATCTCATAGGTCTTCTTCTTGGTGATATTCTCAAGGCTTCCTGATGATGATAACAATGATAATATTGCAGCACATCCAACAACAGAACCGCAGGCAACCTCTCTGTTACCCATACCAGCACCAAATCCTTCCAAAATAGGGAACAATGACTGCTTATGAATTCCAACCAAGTCTATAAATGTAAGTGCAGCAGATTGTGCACAGTTGTTTCCTGCATTGTGATTTTCAACCACTATTTTTTGATATTCTTCTAATGTTTTCATAGATTCAAATATATATTGTAAATCTCTATTTTTCAAGATTTATAATAAAAAGAATAAAACACATTTATTTTCTTCAAATCAGTTGCCTTTTTTTCCTCGTTTTAGCATATTTAGTATATGAAAAAAAGTTTTGAACAATGGGTAACAAATTTTAGAAAAACACATAATGGCAATGATGAGTTGGGAATGTTCTATATAATTCTCGCATTGATTGTCAATATAATCTCTCTGGTGGTTCAAATTCCTCAGGTTATGTTGATTTTGGAGACAGCTAGTTTGGCTTTATTATTTACAAGTGTTTTCAGATTTTTCTCAACAAACAAATCTAAAAGATATGCAGAGAACTATAAGTTTATCCAATTTAATAAGAAGATCAAGCAGTGGTTTATTGACCAAAGATATTATGCAAAAGAATCAAAGACACATAAATTTTATGTCTGTCCTGAATGCAAGACTGTATGCCGTGTTCCTAAGAACAAAGGCAAGATAAAAATAAAATGCCCTAATTGTGGTCATACCTTCATCAAAAAGACTTGATGATTGAAATGATGATTTGATATAAAGAGGCTCAACCTGAATGGATTGAGCTTTTTTTTAGTCAAATTGCTCAGAGAAGAATATGCATTTGTCTCTGAACTTGCAGTTCTTGCAATCCTTACCAGGACACTCTCTGAAATCAATTCCACTTTCAAGCTGCTTTATATGCCAGCTGAATCCATCGATTTGAGCTTCCAGTGCCAGTTTTTTATCTATTGCAAGTGATAATTTGTTTCTATATTGATGCAGAAGTTCATTTCTTCTTTTTGATCCATCCTCATCTTCTCTGCTCATTAGTACAATTGATTTTATATTATCCAAGGAAAAATCTAAGTTTTTGAGCTCAATGATACGCCTCAACACGACCAAGGTCTTATCATCAAAATATCTCTGTCCACCCTCGGACCTGAATGAAGCCTGCAGAAGTCCAATTGATTCATAATAGCGGACTGTTCTGATTGAGACTCCAGCCTTTCTAGCCAGGTCTCCAATTCTATATATCTTACCACTCATATTTAAATTTTTAACACAATTAATGCAAATTAACAAGTTCAACTGTTATATTACGTATGAAATACAAAATTCAACAAAACAATGTTTTAACTCTCAAAGATTTACCTCCAGAGTTGAGGCCCAGAGAGAGAATGAAAAATGGGGGTAAGGACACCCTGACAGATGAGGAGCTTTTGGCAATTCTAATTGGTGCAGGTGGTAAGGATAACAATGTCACTCAGGTTGCAAGAAATGTTATATCTCTGCTCGATGAAAAGAAAGATGCAACATACGAGGAGCTTCTTTCAATAAAGGGACTTGGTCCTGCAAAAGCCAGCTTGATATGTGCATCCCTTGAGATAGGAAGAAGAAGGATCACATCAAAGAAGAGGCAAATTCTTGAGCCACTTGATGCATTTCACATTGTCAGGCATTACTCCACTCGGCATCAAGAGCAATTTGTTGTGCTCTCGGTGAACAGTGCTTATGAAGTGCTATCTGTTGATGTGGCATCCGTTGGAACAGTCAACCAGTGCTTGATTCATCCAAGAGAGGTCTTTCAACCAGCAATATCGCACAATGCTGTTGCAATAATACTCACTCACAATCATCCATCTGGAAACCTTGGTCCAAGTAAGAATGATTTTGGTGTGACCCTCAGAATGAAAAAATGTGGTGAGCTTTTAGGAATAAAGATTCTCGACCACATAATATTCAGTGAGGATGATTTTCATTCAATGCAGGATTTTCATGAATTCAACACAATTGATGACCTATAAAAAATGGGAGGTATTCCTCCCAACTCTTCATCGTTTCGTTTTTATGAATGACG
>JBFHKM010000127.1:0-8328 GCA_041595335.1 Sphaerochaetaceae bacterium | reverse complement strand
CATCTAACAGGATTGAATTCAGGTGCAACAGCTGCAATTTTTGCCAGCACCTCACTTGCAAAGATGACAGGTAGCTTCTCATCTCTCTTCTTCAAAGCAATTTTATGTAACATCTTGGTATGTCTTGCAGTATGGAGTGGCTTCAGATGCAAGAATGAAGTAGCAAAGCTTCTCATGATTTGGTGGTGTCTATTTGCATTCATCACATCAGGTTTTGAGCACAGTATTGCAAATATGACACTGCTCACAATTGGTATGTTGAATTCCAATGGCTTATCTCTATCTCTCAGTGGATACTTCTGGAATATATTCGTAGTTGTTCTTGGAAACATGGTTGGTGGAATCCTATTTGTAGCATTCCCTTACTTCATGATTGCAAAAGAAAAATAGGAGGTCGATTATGGCTTATAGCTTGGACAAAACAGCAGTAGATGATCTTTTCAAAAAATGGGGAGAGGATTATCTGATCTACGGTCCCACTTTAATCAAAAACACAGGACGTCTATCTGACACTGATTCTGTTAGATATGATGAGATAAAATCCATTGATGATCTGGAGTTGAATCTCAAGAGTGATTATTCCTTCAAGGATGTCATCTTGCCAATTTCTGAAGTTCTCTTCTACTACAATGAAGATGGAATGATGGTTCCAAAACAGAAACACAATGGTGCAATAATATTTTTGAGATCCTGTGATCTTCATGCACTCGATAGATTGGACCAGATGTTCTTAGAGAACGGAAAACCAGATTTCTACTACACAAGATTGAGAGAGAATCTGAAGTTCGTCTTGATTCCTTGCAGCAGATCATTTGAAAACTGCTTCTGTGTATCAATGAAGAGCAACATACCAAAGAACTATGACCTCACAATTGAAGAGATGGATGGTGAGTATGTATTTGAATCAAAAGATGAGTACTTCACAAAATTCTTCAGTGGAAATAAAGAATTGGCTTACACAGTTCCTTATGTAAGAGAGAATGATATAAAGGTCAAGCATGTTGAGAAGATCAACAATCTTGCAATAACCAAGTCTGAGATGTGGAGAGAATATGATTCTCGCTGCATAGCATGTGGACGATGCACACTTGTATGTCCAACATGCACATGTTGGACAATGCAGGACATTCACTATGGCGACAATCAGAAAGCCGGTGAGAGACGTAGAGTGCAAGCTTCCTGCATGGTTGATAACTTTGATAGAGTTGCTGGTGGACATGTTTACAGAGCAAAGAATGGAGATCGAATGAGATTCAAAGCATTGCATAAAATCAGCGATCACCGAGAGAGATTTGGTGTTGATATGTGTATTGGATGCGGTCGCTGTGATGATATCTGTCCTGAATATATCAGCTTCTCAAATATTCTAAACAAGATAGCCAAGGAGAGTGAATAATGATAACTAATGAATATTTACCTTTTTCTTCAAAGGTTTTGAAAGTAACAAAACATACTCCAATGGAATACACCTACACAATGGAATTTGCTGGTGCAAAAGATGTTGTTCCTGGACAGTTTTTTGAGGTATCGATGCCAAAATATGGAGAGGCTCCTATCTCTGTATCTGGTATTGGTGAGAACAGTGTTGATTTGACAGTGAGAAGCATCGGTGTTGTGACTGATGAGCTGTTCAAATATGAAGCAGGAAGACACCTTTATATCAGAGGACCTTACGGAAATGGTTTCATTGCTGATGATTACAAGGATTCAGAGCTTCTTGTAATAGCTGGTGGTACTGGTGTATCTCCTGTTAAGGCAATCATTGATTACTTTGGCAATCACAATGATGAGGTGAAGAGCATGAGCATCATAACTGGTTTCAAATCCAAAGATGATCAACTCTTTCGAGATGACTTCGACAGATGGGAGAATCAGATGAATGTGACTCTGACATTTGATAAAGGTGATGAGAGCAAAGAGAACATTGGTCTTGTTACCAAATATATACCCTCTGTAAAGGTAAACAATTTTGATGATGCCAAAGCCATTGTAGTTGGACCTCCTATCATGATGAAATTCGCTGTTAAGGGCCTCATTGAAAGAGGATACAAAGAAGAGAACATCTGGATATCTCATGAGAGAAGAATGAGCTGTGGTTTGGGAAAATGTGGTCACTGCCGTGTCAACAGCACCTACATTTGCTTGGATGGACCAGTATTCAATTATACTGTTGGTAAGGACTTAATAGACTAATGGATGTAAATACAAAAAAACTTAAAAAGAATGCTTTCCGTGTTACAAAAAGAAGAGGATATACTGCAAGTAGAATTCGTATACCTGGTGGAAGACTCGATGCTAAATATCTATCAATGATTCAAGAGATCGCTGATAAATACGGAGAGGGTGTTGTAAACATAACAACAAGACAGGGCTTTGAGGTTCCTGGAATAAGATTTGAAGACATGGATGAGGTCAATGTGCTGCTTCAACCAATCATTGAAGGTCTTGGTATCAATCAACCAAATCCAGAAGGTACAGGATATCTTTCATCCGGTACAAGAAACATAGCTGCATGTGTTGGTAACAAGGTCTGCCCAATGGCAAACTATGATACAACAGAGTTTGCAAAAGATATTGAGAAGGCAGTATTTCCAAATGACCTGCATTTCAAAGTGGCACTCACAGGCTGTCCAAATGACTGTCAGAAAGTAAGAATGCATGACTTTGGTATAATGGGAATGACACTTCCTCAATTCCACGCTGATCGCTGTATTTCATGTGGAGCCTGTGAGAAGGTATGTCGAACCAAGGTTGTTCAGGCAATAAGCATGAACAACTTCAGACCGGTCAGAGATAATGAGACATGTCTTGGTTGTGGTGAGTGTGTGATTGCCTGCCCTAACTTTGCTTGGCAGAGATCTGAGGAAAAATATTTCAGATTGACCATAATGGGAAGAACTGGCAAGAAGAATCCCAGACTTGGACAGGATTGGATCAAATGGATTGATCATGATTCAATCATCAAGATCATCTTGAACACATATGACTATGTTGAAGAATACATTGATAAATCAGCTCCTGGTGGAAAAGAACACATTGGTTACATCATCGATAGAACAGGTTTCAAAGAATTTGAAAGATGGGCTCTCAAGGATGTGAACCTACCATCAATTGCTGAGGTAAGAACTCCAATCTATTGGAGTGGAATTCACTACAAAAAACAATTCAATGATTAAGATGCAATCATAAAAAAATAGCTCCTCACTCATCTGTTTGAAAAACAGCTGAATGGGGAGCTTTATATATCTTCTAGCATCCAATCTCTTCTCAGAGACGGAATGCCAAATTCGCCTACACTAGAAAGTGACTTCCAGACCTCTCTCATCGTAAGATAGACTTATTGATGAGCCAGGTAAGATCTTTCCTTCAAGTAAGGTCTTAGCGAGAGGATTCTCAACATAACGTTGAATTGCTCTCTTGATAGGTCTTGCACCAAAGCTTGGATCATAACCAACTTTGAATATCTCGGTCAGAACAGAATCATCAAATGTTACCTTGATGTTCTTCTCATTCAATCTTCTTACAAGATCTTCCAATTGAAGTCTTACAATAGATTTTATCTGATTCTCACCCAATCTATTGAACACAACGATATCATCAAGACGGTTCACAAATTCAGGTTTGAAGGTATGGTTTATGGTATCCATAACCAATTTCTCACCTTCTTCAAAGGATGAAGCATTCATCAGCTGAGCTGCACCAAGGTTGCTTGTCATGATTATTACAGTGTTTGTAAAATCGACAATTCTACCTTGACCATCAGTAAGACGTCCATCATCTAGAACCTGAAGAAGAATGTTGAATACATCTGGATGAGCTTTTTCAATCTCATCGAAAAGAATTACAGAGTAAGGTCTTCTTCTTACAAGTTCAGTCAGTTGACCACCCTGATCATATCCAACATATCCTGGAGGTGCACCAATCAAACGGCTCACGGAGAACTTCTCCATGTACTCACTCATATCAATACGAGTGAGCGCCTTCTCATCATCGAACAAGAAACCGGCTAGAACCTTAGCAAGCAGAGTTTTACCAACACCTGTAGGTCCAGCAAATATAAATGAGCCCAGAGGCCTATTTGTATCCGATAAGCCTGATTTGTTACGTCTGATGGCATCACTGATCACACTTATAGCTCTAGACTGTCCAACTACTTCCTTAGATAGAGTGTCTTCAAGTTTGAGATACTTCTCTCTCTCACTCTGCTCCATCTTTGTGATTGGAATTCCTGTCCAGTTGCTTACAATTCTTTCAATATCTTCCTCACAGACTTCCTCACGAAGAAGCTGCTTTCCATTCTTGTTTGTTGATTCAAGTTTGGCAGACATCTCCTTGATCTCATTCTGAAGTTTTGGAATATCACCATGCTTGATTCTGGCAGCAGTATTCAGATCTCCATCTCTCTCTGCAGCAGCCTCTTGATTTTTTAGCTCTTCCATCTGAGCTTTTTTATCACGAAGCCCCTCGATGGATTTCTTCTCATTCTGCCATTGAGTGCTCATTGCATCCATCTTGTTCTTGGAATTTGCAAGGTCCTCTTCTATCTTTGCAAGACGTTTCTTGCTGTTCTCATCATCTTCCTTGCTCAGAGCTCTCTTCTCAATGTTGAGCTGAAGAACCTTGTGACTGAGCTTATCAAGCTCCTCAGGTTGGCTCTCAATCTCAATCTTCAACTGAGATGCAGCTTCGTCAATTAGGTCGATAGCTTTATCTGGTAAGAATCTGTTTGTTATGTATCTGTTTGATAGAACACCTGCTGCTACAAGAGCTTCATCCTTGATTCTTACACCATGATGGACCTCGTATTTGTCTTTGATACCACGCAGTATTGCAATTGTATCTTCAACAGAAGGCTCTTTTGTATATACAGGTTGGAATCGTCTTTCCAACGCCTTATCACTCTCAATGTATTTTCTGTACTCGTCTAGAGTTGTTGCACCAATTGCATGGAGCTCACCTCTAGCCAATGCTGGCTTGATCAGGTTGGAGGCATCAGTTGAGCCTTCGGCTGCACCTGCTCCAACTATGGTATGAAGCTCATCGATGAACAGAATGATTTGACCTTCACTTCTTGTTATCTCATTTATGACAGCTTTGAATCTCTCTTCAAATTCACCTCTGAATTTAGCGCCTGCCAAGATGGATCCCATATCAAGGGACAATAATTTTTTGTTGAGTAATGATTCTGGAACGTCTTTTGAAACAATACGCTGAGCAAGACCCTCTACAATTGCTGTCTTACCAACACCGGGCTCACCTATAAGTACAGGATTGTTCTTTGTTCTTCTTGAAAGTACCTGCATCAGACGTCTGATCTCGGCATCACGGCCAATTACTGGATCCAGTTTTCCGGCTCTAGCCAATTTTGTCACATCACGGCAATATTTCTCAAGACTCTTGTATCTTGATTCTGGGTCATTGCTGTTGATACTCTGGCCACCTCTGATGTCCTTAAGAGCTTCCAAAACATTATTTGAAGTCACTCCAAGACCTGATAGCATCTCTTTTGTTTGACATTTTGATTTTAAAATTGCCAACAGGAAGTGTTCAGTACTTACATATTCATCTTTGAAATTTGTACTTTCTTTTTCTGCGTCATATAATAAATTGCCGGCCTCGTTTGAAAGACTTTCCTGTGAAGATGTTCCGTATGTTTTAGGAAGCTTCTCAATCAAATTTTTCAAACCACCCACTACAGAATCAGGAGAGATCCCTATTTTTTCAAACAGTGGTGGCAGCAAGCCATCTTCCTGATTCATCATAGCTAATAGTAAATGTTCTGTTGTTACTTCTGGATTTGCACTTTCATGAGCAAGAGAACTTGCACTTTGAAGTGCTTCTTTCATTTTGATGGTCATTGAATCTATATTCATAAATACCTCGTGTTTTTTCTCTCTCTAAGTACTACAAATATAATAAAACAAAATGCTAACGACAACTAAAATATAGAATTTGAATTGTACTATTTTTTATAAATAGATAGATACCTATAAATAATGTCTTTGCTCTTATCAAGATTCTCAGCACCAAGAAATACAGCTTCCAAGCAGAATGATTCCAGAAGGAATGTTATGTGCTCAGTGATCTCTTCAATGTTGATATCACCTACAATATCTCCTGCATCCTTACCCTGTCTAAGCAATCTTTTAAATAGAATGTTCAATTTGGCAGTTCGTTTTAGAATCACCTTATTGAAATCTGTACCTTCTCTTTTCATCAAAATCATGACGTCAACGAGAGATGACAGTTCTGCAAGATGAGCAATTCCATATTCCAGTACATCGTTACATATCCAGAAGATTCTATCCATGGCATTCTCATCATGGCTCCATGCATAATCTGCATACTTCTTGAACATTCTTCCTGTGACCAGTTTGACGGCATAATAGTATATTTCTTCTTTGTCTTTAAAATATTGATAAATCGTAGGACGAGAGATACCGCATTCTTGAGCAATTAAGGAAAGGTTGGAATCTTTATACCCCTCTCTAGCAAAAACATCCAGAGCTGTTTTTAGTATTTTTTCCTTCCTTAGGTCATGATTAATCTTCTTTGGCATATCTTCTCCTGATGCCTAAATAAATAACTTTTTTTATTATAGACATTTAAAACTTCAAGATACATAATAATATAAACTATAAGCGGGGGCAATGAATATGATATTAATTTTGACACTTTTATGCATAATTGTACTAATAATTTTAATACTTAGCATAAGAACAATTACAATCCAAAATAAATTTAAGAAATCTTCAAAACAGACAGAGAACAAACAGGAAAATAAATTTATCGATTACAGCAGCAAGGAACCTATCGAGATACTGACAGGAGCAATAAAATACAAGACAATCAGCTACAAGGACCCAACTCTTACAGACTGGGCAGAATTTGATAAATTCCATGAATACCTCAAAGAGAAGTTCCCACTGACCTTTGAGAAATTATCATATCCATGTGATACAAAGTACAATCTTATCTTCAAATTTGAAGGTAAAGACACCTCCAAAAATCCATTGCTTCTCACCGCTCACCAGGATGTTGTTCCAGCTGAGGCAGAGAATTGGGACACTCCTCCTTTTGTGGGAACTCAAAAAGATGAATATCTGTATGGAAGAGGATCTTTTGATGTGAAGATTGAAGTCATAACAATACTTCAATCATTCGAGGAACTTCTGAGGAAGAATGAAAAGCCAAAAAGAACAGTATTTGCTGCTTTTGGTTGTGATGAGGAAGCTTCTGGAGATAATGGGGCAATCAAAATTGCTGAGCAGTTCAAGAGAGAGGGAATTCACTTTGATATGGTTCTTGATGAAGGTGGAGCTGTTGCAGAGGATTATCTCAAAGGTATCAATGATCCAATAACAGCTATTGGTATTGCAGAGAAAGGATATCTGGATCTCAAGATAAAGAGAGTCAAAAATGGTGGACACTCTTCAACTCCAAACTTCCCTACTGCAATGGGAGAGATATCTGATGCTGTTGCTAAGATTGAGCGCAATCCTATGAAGACAAGAATAACTCCTCCAATCAAGAATCTGATAACAACTCTTGGAAAGAGTGCTCCTTTCTCAATGGGACTTCTGTTCTTGAATCAGGGAATCACCGCTCCAATTATCAAGAAGGCTTTTTCAAAGGGCTCAACAACAAGAGCACTCATAAGCACAACAATAACTCCAACAATGATATTTGGTAGCAATGCTCCAAATGTAATTGCAAAAGAAGCATATGCAGTATTGAACTGCAGAATTCTTCCAGGACAGGATGAAAATGATGTGATAGATCACATCAAGAAAGTTGTAAAAAATGATAACATTGAATATGAAGTTCTGAACTACAAAAAGCCAAGTCCAATATCTCCAACCGGCAATGATGAATGGAACACTCTGACATCTACAATAAGAAGGACCTTCCCAACGGCCATAACATCAAGTTTCTTGATGATGGGTGCAACAGATGCAAAGAACTATCATATTGTATGTGACAACATCTATAGATTTGAACCTTGCCAGATGAATCAGACAGAGATAAACAAGATGCATAACGACAATGAGAGAATCTCATTCAAGAACATTCACAATGCAACCAAATTCTATTTGGATTTAATCACCACTTTCTAATTCATTTTCGACCATAGTTATAGCATCATCATTTTTAAGTGATGGTGCTTCTTTTTTATCTTCCTGAAGACTCTCAACATCATGGAGCTTTCTGCTCATGACCCTTGTTCGAGTTCCAAGGTTCTCTATGGAATTAGTTGCCTGATTGAGACGCTGCTGTACCTTCTCTACCTGAGATCCAAATCTCTCAAATTCAGTTTTAACTGCTGAT
>JBFHKM010000126.1:0-8735 GCA_041595335.1 Sphaerochaetaceae bacterium | reverse complement strand
TGTGTTGATACGATCAACTACCAGAGATAGCATATCTCCTTTTGAATCTGCAAAATCCTCTGCTTCAGCTATCTTACCATCGCATAGAAGACGCAATATTTTGCGCTCCCAATTGGACATAGATTCAACAATAGATTTAAATTCATTGTCCTCTTTTTCCTCACTGTCACTCTTTTTAGTGTATGGAGTAGAGATGGAATCAGCCTTCTTCATATTTTTGAAATATGAACTGCTATCATCAGATTTCTTCTCAACGAATGGATTGGACTTTTTATCAGGTATGATAATAGGATCAACATCACCATCTTCAATTATCAACTTATCTTGAATCTCGCTGCTCTGTTTTCTAACTGATGATACATCAGATATATCCAGTTTGAAGTTACTTTGTTCCTTCAAACTCTTCAAAGCTTCCAGAGACATCATATAACCCTTTCTGGCATACAGATTCTGTCTTACCCATTTACCCACAGCTTCATCAGCCATTCTCTGTAAATCTACATCAAGTTTTTCTGGAGATGAGAAATAAGAAGCAACATAGGCTGCCTTTTTTGAATAATGAGGCAATGGAATTCCACCACACTGATGCTGTATTGCATTTATGATGAATACTATATATTTATTTATGCGATATGTTTTTATATCATCATAATAAAGTTTTTTGGTGCAGTGAATACCACTTACAAAGGTTTCTAAATCACCTTTTTTATTTGTAAATGTAACATTGCATGTAACAGGATAATAAGCCTTAAGTTTTGTAAGTGGAGTGTCCAGAGATATTTTGTAATTGAAACAGAACAGCTCATCTAAAGTTTTATAGTAACCTATTTCAAATCCTTCTTTTTCATTCAATTCCTCATATACAAACTCAAAGCACTCTCTCAATAGGAATTTGTCTTTTGTGGTGCAAGCTGTAATCTTCTCTATTTTTATTTTTGAGAAGATATAATCAATTGGAATTCTGTTGACTTTTTTTTCAGGAGAATCAAACTTTGCATCTTTAAATATTGGCAAATTCACACTGTCTTTGTAGTCTTCTAGATTCAAGTTATTCATATTTTGAAGATAAAGAATCTCATATGCCTCTTGAATCAGAGAGCGATACTTTGCTCCTTTAGGATACAGTGATAAGACGCTGTTGAGTTTCTTCCTCTTATCTTCATAGCTATTTCCATATATCCCATTTACAATCTCCATCAAATAAAGAACAAGAAAACTTGCATGATTGTTTTTAGGAACATCTCCACGTTTGATGAGAGTACGATAAGCAAAATAATTAGCAAGTTGGACTGCATCCAGTGCATAATATTCAATAGCACCTGCTCCAAAACGAGGATTCTCACAGGTTGTTTCTTCGTCACATATTACATCTTTCAATGATAGAGCGTCGGTTATAAAAGTTCCTAGCTGTCTATTACGATTTGCTATGTATTTCTTTATCTGGCTCTCTCTAGATTTTGCAATTCCAACATTGTTGTTATCCTGAATCATCTCATTTCTATTGAGATAATTTTTAGCTAAATTAAGTGTTTCTTTTTTATTCATTGTATCCTCAAATTTTTCTAAATAATATCACATAACCGATACCTTTGTAAAAAGATATCACCAAAACTTGATGATAAAAAATAAAGGAGGCTTGAATTAACAAGTCTCCCAAAATCTTATTATTAGGTTTTTAAAATATTCAATTATTTACAATCAATCAGTCCATGTGAAAGACTTCATGCAGTTCCACTGATACAGGCGATTCGTCATCATTGGTATCCATCAAATCTTTCATATAATGCCACCATTTTTTGATAATTTCCTCATCACCAATATCTTGAGAACCTTTTCCATCATCACATCTTTGAAAAGCAAATAAATATCCAGTTTCTTTATCAAGGTAAATTGAATAATCACTCACCCCAGATTCACTCAATAGAGCCTTAACTTCGGGCCAAATTGCCCTGTGCCGTCTTTCATATTCAACCTCACAGCCTTCCTTCAATTTCATTCTAAAAGCTTGTCTCATGATCTATCAGCTCCTTGAATTGCTTTGTTGCTTCAACATGGTTCTGTTGGATTTATACAGATCTAAAAGTCGTGGTAGCAATACTGCAATTATCAGCAAAGAACCAATTATAATTGTCATTGTTGTTCCTGCAAATTTAAGTAAACCCATACCAAACTTCAAATAACCAACTAAGAATGATGCTATAACAACACCGATTACATTGCCCTTACCACCTGTTATTGCTACACCACCTAGTACAACAAGTGTAATTGCTTCCATATCCCAACCATTTGCTATATTTGATCTTACAGATAGAATTCTGCTTGATAATAAGATTGCACACAATCCACAGATCAAACCCATCAGAGCAAAATTAATTATTCTAACTTTTTTGACATTGATTCCTGTAAATCTAGCAGCTTCCATGCTATTACCAATTGCATATAGTTTTCTTCCATAAGTGGTCTTGTGCAGTGCAAATCCAAATATACATGCCACTATTACGTAGATAATAAGCGAGAAAGGAATGATAGATTCTCCAATAAAACCTTGTCCTAGGAATGCAAAGTTCTCAGGAAAAGTTGTGCAAGCATGCTCTGCAAGAATTCCTTTCGATATACCACGGAAGATTGACTGAGTTGCAAGTGTTACAGCGATTGATGGCATATCAAATCCTGTTACCATCAAGCCATTAAACAATCCACATAAAGTTCCAATTAGAAGAGCAATAATTATCAATGTAGGAGTTGATGCACCAGATTCAGCTGCAACACCAACACCATAAGCACTGAGTGCAATAATTGAAGCAACAGATATATCAATATCTCCACACATTATTATAAATAACATTGGCATTGCCAATAATGATTTCTCTGTAAATTGAAAAGTTGCATTCATCAAATTGAAGCTATCTAAAAAATATGGAGTTGAATTGGTAAACACAATGACCATTATTATAAATATAATTCCAAGAAGGACTTCCCATTGAGTAAATATGTCTAAAAGGTGGCCTTCCTTTACAAGTCGTGATTTTGAGACCAGTTGTTTTTCATCCATTGCTTAAGCCCTCCTTTGAGCAAGTAATACTTTTGTTTTATGATTATCACTTACTGTATTTATAGTTAAAGCTGCCAATACAACCAGCCCTTGAACAAACATCTGCCAGAATGCTGATAAATATATTACAGGCAAAGCATTGTTCAAAACACCGAAGAATAATGCACCAAGTACAACACCAACGATACCACCAGCACCGCCAGCAAAGTTAACACCACCTAAAACACATGCTGCTACAGCCTGCATTTCAAAACCTGTTGCCATCTCATTTACAGCTGATGCATAACGAGCTGTCCAAAGAGCTCCTGAAAGTCCACAGAGAGCACCAGATAATATGAATGTTATCATTCTTATTTTTGTTTCATTTACACCGACAAAACGTGCTGCTACTGGGTTTCCTCCAATTGCATATATCTCTCTACCTTCTTTCTTATATTTCATAAAATAGTACATGATAAATATGACAACCAGAGCAATCCATACCAACATTGATACTCCAAGAAATTTCATTCTTGGAAGATGTATATATGCATCTGTCATCTCACTGGATGTTACCCAGGTACCACCTGATAATACAAAAGTGAATCCTCTGAAGATACTCATCGTTCCTAAAGTTGTGATGATTGGAGGGATCTTACCATAGGCAACAATTATGCCATTGATCATTCCCATCATTATACCAATACCCATTCCTATAAAAAGAATGATGAAAGGAGAGACTCCTGGATGATTTTGATTTACCATACCACAGGCCATGCCTGTAAAAGCTATAATTGATCCAACTGATAGGTCAATTCCATTTGATAGAATTACCAAGAACTCACCAATGGATACAATTACAAGAATGGATATATCGTTGAAGATCTCTCCAATGTTCTCAGGAGATAAGAAAGAATGAGACCTCATTGAAACTGGAATCAACATTATCACCAAAAGAACAACCAATGAAGCTTCTCTTCTTTCTGCTAAAACATTTAAAAATTTCTTAAAATCAAATTTATCATTATTCATTGGAGATTCCTCCAATTGCATATTTCATTATCTGTTCCTTAGAAGTTTCCTTCTTTTTAACAATACCTGTAACAACACCTTCATGCATTATTACAATCTTATCTGCCATACCCATTACCTCAGGCAACTCACTTGATATTACTATTACAGCTTTACCTGCATTTGCCATTTCAGCTACAAATTCATGAACTGCAGCCTTTGTTGCTACATCAATACCTTTAGTAGGCTCATCAAGAATCAAGAGACGAGGTTGCATACCAATCCATTTGGCCAAAACGACTTTTTGCTGATTACCACCAGATAGAGTTTGAGCATCAACTGCATATCCGGCCGCTTTTATTTCCATCTCTCCGCCATATTGAGTTACATAATCCTTCTCTTTATTCTTATCCAAAATGAATTTATGTTTTGATAGATTCTCCAAATTAGGTAATGCAATATTCCTTGAAATTGATTGCTCAAGAATCAAGCCCTGCTTCTGTCTGTCTTCAGGAACAAGAGCAATTCCTTGCTCCATTGCATCCTTTGCAGATTTTGGATCGTATTCTTTTCCAAGAATCTCCATATTACCAGCAATCTTCTTATCAATACCAAATATTGTTCTTGCAACTTCAGTTCTTCCTGCACCTACCAAACCAAAAAATCCAACAATCTCACCTTCATGAACATCAAAAGAAACATCTTTAAATGCACCAAGTTGAGCCAAAGAATTAACTTTAAGGAAAGTTTTTCCCAAATTTGGAGTTCTTTCTGGATACATAGTTGAAATACTACGACCAATCATCATGTTGATTATTTCATCTTCATTGGCTTCAGAAATTTTTCCTTCTCCAATATATTTACCATCTCTCATTACTGTAAAATAATCACAGACCTCAAATATTTCATCGAACTTATGGGAGATGAATAAAATAGCTTTTCCCTCTTCCTTTAATGTTCGTATTATTCTAAATAAATCTTCGGCTTCATTGCTTGTAAGAGCACTAGTTGGTTCATCCATAATTACAAGTTTTGCATTGAATGAAAGTGCTTTGGCAATCTCCACCATATGTCGTTGTGCAACAGATAGGTTTTTAACCAGTGTGTCTGGATTTATATCAAGTTGCATCTTCTCAAGAAGTTCTTTGGTTGTCGCTTTCATAGACTTCCAATCTATTTTCTTTAATTTACCATTCGTTAAATGGTGTCCCATGTAAATATTTTCAACCACACTGAGTTCATCAAACATTGAAGCTTCTTGGTGGATTGCTGCTATTCCTGCTTCTTGAGCATCTATAGCATTTTTAAAGTTTATAGGTTTGCCATCAAATATGATGGATCCTTCCGTTGCAAAATAAACACCTGTAATAATCTTTACCAAGGTAGATTTACCGGCTCCATTTTCACCAATAAGAGCATGGACCTCTCCAGATCTCAACGTCAAATTTACCTCATCCAGTGCTTTAATGCCGGGAAAGAATTTAGTCAATCCTTCTACTGTAAGTAATGTCTGACCTTCTAGCATATAAGTACCCCTCCTTTGAATTCAATTGACCGCTGCTATAATACAACGGCCAATATTTATTACTGATATTTTCTAGAAAATTGCAGCATATTGTTCAATGTTTTCTTTGGTAAATACATAAGGAGTACCCATGTAAATAATACCATCATCCATAACTGTCATATCACCCATTCTACCTGCTGGAATAACTTCACCTGAAGCACCATCAGTTTTTCCTTCAATTAATGAAGACAATAGATAAGTTGATGTGTAGCCTAAATCAATTGGATTCCATAGAGCCATTTTCTTACATGTACCATCTACGATATAACCTTTCATTTCTGAAGGAAGACCCAAACCAGTAACTTGTACTTTTCCAGCCATTCCTGCATCCTTTATAGCCTGTGCAGTTGCAAGCAAACCAACAGTTGTAGGACAGATTATACATTTTAAGTTAGGATATTTTTTCATCAAAGAAGTTGCTTCTCTGTAGCTCTTATCTGGAGCATCATCACCGTAAACCACTTCAACAAGTTTCATGTTGCTATATTTAGGATCTTTTGCTTCTTCTTGCATCCAATGAATCCATAAATTCTGATTGGTTGCTTGTGCTGATGCTGATAAAACAGCTACATCACCTTTATTCCCAGCAAGTTCGGAAGCCAACTGATACTGCTGTCTACCAATCAATTCTGCATTACTTGGTAATAAATCATAAGTACGGCCACCAACATTGATACCAGAATCAAATGATATTACCTGAACTCCAGCCTTCATAGCTTTCTTACAAACTGGAATCAAAGCATCAGAATCGTTTGCACTAATTGCAATACCATCTACATGTTGAGAGATCAAGCTTTCAATAATTTCAATTTGACCTTCAGCAGTTGCTTGTGTTGGTGCCATAAATGTTGTATTTATATTACCAATTTCAGCTGCTGCTTCTTCAGAACCATTGAATACTGCATCAAAAAAACCATTACCCATGCTCTTACATAGAATAACTACCTCTTTAGGTTTATCTGCGCCTGCTACTTCAGCTTGTCCATTAGCAAATACTGATGCTACAGATAACAATAGAATTGTAGCTACTGCCAATACCTTTCTGTTCATATTTTTCTCCTTTTTTTACTCTTCAATGAAGAGTTATTTTACAAACATTTACGGTCAATTTAGAATCTTTTTGACATCTCATTCTTTTCCCATTTCATGATTCTTTTGACCATCTCATCATCATTTAGAGTACCACATCTTTCCAAGTACTCTTCCCAAATTGTTCCAAATGGTAGAGTATTTTGTCTTTCAAGAAGAGCCATCTTCTCAAACCCTCTATCATCCTCTTCCAACTTACACAATTCATCTTGTGGCTCTAACATTGCAAATAGAAGAGCTTTCCTAAAGGCTCTTGTTCCAACAGCCCAAGCACCCAATCTATTGATTGAAGCATCAAAGAAATCGAGACCTAGATGAGAGCTCTCAAGCTTTCCACTTCTGACCAATTCCTCTGCAACTTTTTTTATATCATCGTTATACAGAACAACGTGATCACTGTCCCAATGCAGTGGACGAGAGACATGCAGCAATATTTCATCATCAAACAACAGAATTGAAGAAATCTTATCTGAAATATCCTCGCCAACATTGAAGTGCCCCATATCGATGCATAACATTTTGTTGTTTCTTGCAGCATAATTCATATAGAACTCATGACTTCCAACTACAAATGATTCAGAACCAATACCAAACAGTTTGGTTTCAAGTGCATCTCTCATATTCTCTTTTGGATATTCAATAGCGAAGCATTCATCGAGGGAGCTCTTGAGGATCTTTCGATATCCCATCTTGTCTACTGTAAGATTCTTAGCTCCATCAGGAATCCAAGTATCCAATATACAAGGACTGCCCAGCTGCTCACCAATATAATTAGCAATCTCTCTGCATCGTTTTTCATGCTCTATCCAGAAATTCCTAATTTCTTCATTTTTGCTTGAAAGGGTGAAACCATCATCTGCTAAAGGATGCGAGAAGAAGGTTCCATTGAAATCAATCTTCACATTATTTTTCTTAGCCCATGCAATCCAACCATCATAATATTTTGGCTCAATTTGATCTCTATCAACAAATTTTCCACCAAATTCTCCATAACTTGCATGGAGATTCAGACGATTCAAACCGCCATCAAAAGACATCGCCATTTCTAAATCTGAACGTAATTCTTCAATTGTTCTAGCTTTTCCAGGAAAATTCCCAGTAGTCTGAATACCACCGCCACCTAATGTGGAATCAGGTCTCTCAAAACCACCAACATCATCACCTTGCCAGCAATGAATAGATAGCTCTATTTTCTTCAGTCTCTCTATTGCTTTGTCAGTATTGACTCCAAATTCTGCATATTTATTTTTTGCATCATTGTAATTTTTCACTGTTTATGCCCCTCTCCAAATTCTTATTATAAGTAATTATTGTATCTAATATTGAATAAATCGAGGTATTAAATTTGCATGTGCTAGTACTATTTTGTCATATTTGTTTTGAGTTTTTAAAATTAATTCACTTAAGGTTGAAATATGTGAGAGATTCAATATCTACCAAAATTAACAAAAAAATATAGATGATGTATTATTGTTTTTAAAAATATATATTCGACGGGATTGATTTCAATTATTGCAGAATGAGTCTTTGAAAAGGATAATCTGATGTTTATCTTTTTGAGAACTGCTGCTCATTTTACAATCATAATTGATTTTTTATTATGAAATATTTAGAACCTATTTCAGAAAAAATTATTGGTTATAGATTGAAATCAGTTTCTGAAAATCAACCAGAACTTCATAGGAATAACCTGAAATCCATAAATTATCGACCAACAAACAGCAACAATCCAACAATTTTATAATTTAATAAAGAATCGCTTAGTAAAAATTCTCACTCCATATTTTAAAGTAAATTATAAAACATAGAATATAATTCTCCCAGAAACGTAACTTAATTATCATATAGCAGAAAAATATACTTCAAAAATGTATTGCTTTTAGAAACGACTCATATATAGCATCAGATTTTTAATAAATAAAATGAGTATAATTTATCAGATCAATGTAATAGTCAATTATATAAAAATATTTGACTTCATTAAAAGACAAGGAAGGTTCAAACATACTCATCATAATTCAGAAAATATGATAGCTG
>JBFHKM010000125.1:0-8787 GCA_041595335.1 Sphaerochaetaceae bacterium | reverse complement strand
TCTATCTGAAGAGACCGCAAATTGGTCAAGATGGAATGAAATTGATTCATCTTTGACAGATCTAACTTACTACAATGGTAAATGCTTTGGTCTGCCTTTTAGAACAAAGGTCTATCCTGTTCTTATAAATACTGAAATATTTAAGGAATGTGGATTGGACCCTGATGATCCACCTACAACATGGAGTGAGGCTCTTGAATGTGGAGAGAAAATCCTGAAGGTAGAGAATGGAGTGGTTGTGAGACAGGGAATATCTGGATTCAGAACAACATCATCATTTGCAAGAGGATTTGATCTGTTCTGTCAGCAGGACGGTGGCCAGTTCTTAGATGAAGATGGAAATCCTGCATTCAATGATGAGTGTGGATACAATGCTCTTGATTTCTTAGTTAAGGTATACAGACTTCAGGCACCAGAAGGAGTTGCTCCTCTTGATGAATCATCTCAAGATGCATTTGTAGCAGGAAAAGCTGGAATAGCTATCATGGGATCCTACGATGCTGTTCAGACTGCACTTCAAACTGGAAACACAGAGATGGCAAAATTTGCAAAGGTAATTGCTCCACTGAAGAGTGATGGAGCCAATGGAAAACCTGTATCATTCTTTGATGGCGATATGATGTATGTCTCTCAGGCATGTGACAATAAAGCTGAAGCTTGGGACTTCATTGAGTATTTCTATGAACCTGAGACCTTCATGACTTATGTTGAAGCAAACAAAGTAATTCCTATTTATCAATCACAGATGAACAGTGAATACATGCAATCAAAACCATTACTTCAAGGTTTGATGGAAATGCAGAAGTATGGTGGAAAACTTGCTGCAACACCAGCTTATAGATCAGCTAGATCTTATCTATGTGATGAAATTGAGAAATCAATTGAGAGTGGACAGAGCTATCAGAAGACTCTTGATACATCAGAAAAATTATGGTTAAGAGAAATCGAAGATTTAAAATAATTTAAGCTAGTTATTGATGCTGCCTCAACTGGCAGCATTGTATTCAAAAGGAAATTAGAATGATCAAACATAGAATAGATAAGGAGACTCAAGCCGCCTACATATGCATATTGCCATGGGTGCTTGGATTTATATTCATCCTCGGAGGTCCGTTTATCATAACGATAATACTTGGGTTCACAAGATACGATGTATTTCGTCCACCTTCATGGGTTGGAATGCAGAACTATGTAAGAATGTTTGCAGATGATGAAGTGTTCAGAAAATCAATCACAAATACACTGTATTATTCAGCATTCAATGTACCAATAAGTGTAATTGGTTCTTTGCTTCTTGCTATTCTGGTGAATAACAATCTTCCTGGAATGAATGGATTTAAAACAGCTCTTTATATTCCAAGTATCACATCGGGTATTGCTATGGCAATGCTTTGGATGTGGATCTTTGATCCAGGCTCAGGCCTTGTGAATACATTTCTGAGAAATATGGGAATGAGCAATGTTCCAATGTGGTTTCAATCTGCCTCAATGGTAAAACCGACAATGATCATTGTAAAAATTGTTGAGATAGGTGGAGCTAGAATGATCATATTCCTTGCAGGACTTCAAGGAATTCCAACTTCCTTATATGAAGTTGCATATCTCGATGGAGCCTCAAAATTCACCATGTTCAAGAAGGTCACAGTTCCTTTATTGAGTCCAATAATTCTTTTGAACTTGGTAACAGCAGTTATTGATTCATTCAGAGTATTTGTCAATTCATATGCAATAACAGAAGGTGGTCCTCTCAATGAAAGTATGTTCCTTGTACTTTATATATATAAGAAAGCTTTCACTTCAATTCGTATGGGATATGCATCTGCAGTTGCAACAATTTTCTTGATTATTGTTTTGGTCCTCACGGTCATAGAGCTCAAAATTTCTAAGAAAAAAGTTTATTACGCAGAATAAGGAAGATATATGAAAACTAAAAAATATTACATAGGGCAGAAGGGAGCAGGTGGTGTCACCACCAGAGCCATTGTTATAATGTACGTGGTATTGATATTGATCTGTGCTATTTTTCTAATTCCCTTGTGTTGGATGATTGTAACAGCTTTCAAATCATCCTATCAAACATACAATGAACTTGATAAATTTTGGCCAGATCCTTGGACAATTCAGAATTTCAAAGATATCTTTTTAACAACTCCGATGTTAAGCTTTATCAAGAATTCTGTGATTGTAACAAGTACCAGCATAATTGGAACACTGCTGTCGACAACACTTGCAGGCTATGCATTTGGAAGACTCAAATGGAAAGGCCGCGATGCTGTCTTCATGGTTGTATTGATTGCAATGATGATTCCATCTCAAGCAATCATGATTCCACAGTACATGGTATTTCAGAAGGCACATCTCATAAATACCTTGTTCCCTCTGATAGTTCCATCCTGGCTTGCTGCAAGTACAAAAGGGGCTTTCTACATTTTCACAATCAGGCAGTTCATCATGAGCATTCCTCATGATATTGATGAGGCCGCTAAAATAGATGGGTGTGGATACTTCAAGATATATTCCAAAATCTTGATTCCTCTTTTAACTCCTGCAATAGGATCTGTTATTGTTTTCTCATTCATTGAAAACTGGAACAACTTCCTCAGTGCTTTGATTTATTTGAATGATGAAGCTAAATTCACTCTTCCAATTGGTATTCAGTATTTCCAAACACAGACCTTTGTTGATTGGAACAAGATTATGGGAGCTTCAATTATAAGTGTAATTCCGGCAATCATTGTATTATTTGTTGGGCAGAAATACCTAATAAAAGGTGTGAATCTCAGTGCAAGTAAGGGTTAAAAATATTAAGACAGCACTTTATAGAAAAGTGTTGTCTTATATATATAGGTAGGGTATAATTTTTTTTATGGAAGTTAAAGATAGAATAGATATAGATAACAGTAAGTTATCAATGCCTTTTATAAAAGTTAATATTAATTATCTTGAACATGTCAGTGGACGAAGTTGTATCAACTCAACATATCATTCACACAATGATTGGCAAGCTGAATTTATCATTGATGGTAAAGTCACTTGCCATTTAAGTGATAGGGATATTGATATCACACCATTGAAGATAATTATAATTCCCTCAGGTATTTATCATAGCTTTAGATATGATGATAAATATAGCAATTATTATTCAGTAAAATTCACATGTGATCTAGTTGGTATAAAAGCACCACTACTTTTTGATAACGCTGAAAACGTTGAACCAATCAGAAAGTATCTAGATGAGATTGTGACTCACAACAGCAACAAAGAGATTGTTGCAATTCATATGCAGAATTTACTCAAGATACTTCTTGAAATAGATCTTGTAAATTCTAAATCATTGATAGAAAAAAATATTTCAGAACAGGTAATAGACATATTGGCAAAATCTCCATCACAGTTTCCAACTGCAGAGGAAATATCGGAGAGAATGAATATAAGTCGTGCATACCTGTCGAAAAAAATAAAAGATGAAACTGGTGTATCTTTAAAACCTTTTATTGATATACAGAGAATAAATACTGCAAAGACTCTTCTTCAATTATCTGAACTATCGATTTCAGAGATAGCATTTCAACTTGGCTTCATAGATGTATTCAGTTTCTCAAGATTTTTCAAGAGAATCCTGTTTGTAAGTCCAAGTCAGTACAGAAATAAGTTCCAATGCGAGGATGAGAGTGACACTGAAAATGAAACTAAAAATAAGGATTTAAATAATGAGAAAAGTAGTTTATAACAGCTCGTTTAGAAACAGTAAGTTTGGCGAGTTAGAAAAGAAATTTAATGTAGTTAGAACACACAACATGGATGATTTCAAAAAGGAAATTGTTGATGCAGATGCAATAATTAATAATCATATAGCAATCGATTCTGAGATACTGGATGTAGCAAAAAAGTTGAAGATACTTGTTCAACCTTCTGATGGTGTTGATAAAATTGATATTGAAGAATGCACCAAAAGAGGAGTTGCAGTATGCAATTCTCAGGACCTCTATGATGAGGTAGCAGATATTGCTCTGTTTCATATAATCAACTGCTTGAGAGGCTGCACAAGATCAAACAGTGAGATGAAAGAAGGAAATTGGTATGCTCCATATACAAAAAACAGAGAGGTAAAAAATAGCAATCTGCTTGTTGTTGGTTATGGTAGGATAGGTAAGCAAATAGCAAGAAGGGCTTCCATCTTGAAGATGAATTTATATGCGGCAAAATCAACACATTTTCAAGAAGATGATAGATGTCATGGATACACTGTAAAAGCAATAGATCTGAATGAAGGACTGAAAATTGCTGATGTTGTTGTATTGGCTCTTCCTCTTTCAGATTCAACATACCACATGTTCAATGAGAAAACATTCAAGATGATGAAAGATACTGCATCAATAGTAAATATTGCACGTGGTCCAATCATCGATAGTGAGGCTCTCATTGACGCTCTTAAAAATGGTGACATTCTTTCTGCCTCTCTCGACGTCTATGAAAAAGAACCAATTGATAAAGATGATGAGATTTTAAAGATGGATAATCTATTCATAACAGCTCACATTGGATCATCAACAGCTGCAACGAGATGCAGGATGGGAGATGATATCATCGATGCTATAATTGATTTCTTTGACGGAAAGAGGCCAAAATATCAATTGAATCTTTAGTTCTTATAAATATAAATGACCTCCTGTGTAGAATATCTCATTACTGAGTATCCAACATGGGAGGTCACATCATCACGTAGAATTCAGTCTTATATTATATAAGACATAGATTTCTATGATTTAGTTGTTTTCTTTCAATTCTTTATCTGTTACGTGGAAACCTGTGCTTTTAGGACAAGCGTAGACATTATGTCTCACTCCTGTCTGTTTTGCCAATGCAGTAGCTCTGATGATTGCAGCTTTTCTTGTATCATAAAGCTGTATGGTCTTACCATCTTCATCTTTACAATCACACAATTCATTTTCAGTCTCACGGCTTTTGGGGGATATGTGATAGAAACCACATTTAGAACATTTATAGAAACTCATTGGCACAGATTTATTAAAATGGTTTTTAATATAATCAATTCCGTCCAAAGCTTCTTCTTCACTTTCATAACTTGTTACTGGTTTACCAGACATAACACCAAAGCACTTATCGCTTTTAAAACTCATACACACACCTTATTTAAGAACTTTTGGATACTTGCTTGAAAATATATATTTCATATATCTAAATCAAATATTCTTATTCTAATTTATTATTTTTATAAACAGTTATCACATTGAAATAAGGACCTGAAGAAAAATTGTTTCTAACCTCAAGAGTTACCTTCATCAATAATATCTATTGCTTAATTTTATATACACATCATATTTTTAATTATTTACAGCTGTTTTTAGATTCCATTCTTCAATCATTGAATTGTATGACCAAGTAGGGGTAAGAGTAGATAAGAAAAGTACAATTTAACATATGTTTTGTAATATTTATTGAATAAAATAACCTCTGTTTGTAATGACTAGCAACAAAACTTGCAATATGAGAGGCCATATGAATGAATTAGATACTACTACAATAGAATTAGAGAGTAAAGCAGAATCAGCTCTTATTGTAATAATTGGTATCTTTTGTGATGAACTGAGCTATATTTGGTTTGACTCATCTTTTTTTAATAAGAAATCAGGTGAATTTATTGATGACGTGTGATTGTGGAGCATAACAGAACTCTCATATTTCTTTTATCGTTTGCTAATACATCATTCATCAATCACTAACATTTAAATACTACCTTTGAATTATCAAATATATTGAAAAGGAAGTTTGAATATGAACAAACGAATTCTAACAGCATTGGCAACAGTTTCTGTTGTATCTTCAATGCTCTTTGCTCAGGGTGTTAATGAAAATCAATTAACATATCAAAATGTTGATACAAAAAGCAGTGCTAAAAATATCATCCTGTTGATTGGTGATGGAATGTCCACTGCACAGATTGCAACAGCAGATGCTTATTTAGGATCTCTCAATGGTAAGGTAGTGGATCATCTAAGTTTTGAAGCTTTTGATCATCAAGGCCTCACAACAACCTATTCTGGTTCACAGTTGATCACTGATTCAGCTGCAGCTGGTACTGCAATTGCAACTGGAAGTAAGACTTACAACGGTGCAATCAGTGTTGATTTGGATAAAAACAATCTGAAATCAATTTTGGCATATGCTGAAGATGCTGGAAAAGCTACAGGGATTGTGACAACCACAAGAGTGACTCATGCAACTCCTGCTGTATTCATCTCAAACAATGTAAACAGAGATGAAGAGAATGAGATTGCTTTAGATGAGAGTGATAGTGGTGTTGATTATCTTGCAGGTGGTGGTTACCGTTACTTTGTTGGTAAGAACAATGAAGAGGGTCTGAAGTCAAAGAGAACTGATAACTTAGATATCGTAGACATCATGGCTAAAGATGGTTACAAGACCTTTATCAGCGAGAATGAAACATCAGATTTTTTAAACTACAATCCTAAGAAGGGTGATAAAGTTTTAGGTCTGTTCGGATACTCCCACTTGGACTATGCAATTGATGATGCAAATCAACCAACTCTTGCTCAGATGACTGAAAAAGGTATTGATTTATTGAGTATGGACGATGATGGTTTCTTCATGATGATTGAAGGTGGAAGAATTGATCATGCCTGTCATGCTAATGATGCAGTAACTGCTATTGATGATACATTGGCTTTCAATGATGCTGTTCAGGTTGCAATTGATTTCTACAACACAGATCCTGAAAATACTTTGATCATCGTCACAGGAGATCATGAGACAGGTGGTTTGACTCTTGGTTTTGCAGGAACTCACTATGACAGTGCATTTGGTACTCTTTCAAAACAAAATATCTCTTATGAAAGTTATGCTGATGATGAATTTGCAAAGTACAAAGCATCTCATACAGTCAATAACTGCTCTTTATCTGATCTAAAAGCAGATCTCTCATATCATTTTGGATTGACAGACCTCACTGAAGATGAGAGTGCATCTCTTGAAGCTGCATTGAAAAGATCTGTTGCTGGTGAGGTAGTTGTAGGTAATTCAACTCAAGATTATCTTCTGTATGGTGGGTATGAACCATTTGTGATGGAGATAACTCATATTCTTAACAACAGAGCTGGTATCGGTTGGACCTCTTACTCTCACACAGCAGTGCCTGTTGCAACATTTGCTCAAGGTCCTTGTTCAGAACAAATCAATGGGGTGTTTGATAATACAGATCTATTCAACTTCATGATGAATGCTCTCAATTAATTAAAATAAAGGATTTAGGAAACACATATGATAAATGTAGAAAAAACTGATAACAGATCAAATATAATAATAACTGTGGTTATGAGTATCATCACAATAGCTCTTATGCTGTATCCAAATCAATATTCAAACACGAACAGCGAGAGGGCTGTCAGAGCAACGGTTGTTCGTGTGGACAACACAAATGTTGAGCAATATGGCATTGCCAAAGTTGGTCAGCAGAGTGTTGATGTAATTATAAAGAATGGGAAATATAAAGGAAGTGAAGTCAGTGGCGTTAATTACCTCATTGGAAAAATGGAGCTTGATACTGTATACGATGAAGGGAATACAGCATTGGTAACTCCATACATTGTTGATAATGGAATCAAGAATGTTACATTAGTTGGTATATATCGCCTTAATTATGAATTGATTTTGCTGGTTATATTTGCATTATCCTTACTCTTATATGCGGGTTGGATAGGTGCAAAAGCCTTGGTATCCTTTTTATTTTCCGGTGCTATGATATGGAAGATAATTCTTCCATCATTTCTCGCGGGATACAATCCTATAATCATAACAGTGATTGCTATCATCATTTTGACAGCGGTGATCATGTTCTTGATTGCGGGAGTCAGTAAGAGAGCAATCTCAGCGCTTCTTGGAAGTACATGTGGAATTGTAGTTGCCTGTGTGTTGGCAATAATATTTACTGACTTGTTTCAAATAAGTGGAGCAGTGAAGCCTTTTACAGAAACTCTGCTTTACAGTGGTTATGCAAATTTAAATATAACACAGATATTTATAGCAGGAATATTTATGGCAGCATCTGGAGCTATCATGGATATTTCAATGGATGTTTCATCAACTATTGTTGAAGTTGCATATCATAATCCTGGTATATCAAAGAAAAAGTTGATTTTATCAGGCCTTAGAGTTGGACGATCTGTCATTGGTACAATGACAACGACATTGTTGCTTGCTTATTCATCATCCTATATGGGACTTCTGATGGTTTTTATGGCACAAGGAACTCCTGGAATGCAGATTCTCAACCTAAATTATGTTGCAGCAGAAATACTCAACACCTTGATTGGAAGTATATCTTTAGTTCTTACTGCACCCTTAACTGCAGTAGTTGCTGGAATACTTTATGGGGGAGAGGATGAGGTGGAAAGTAGTGAAGCATTGGCTGCTTCAAATTGACTATAACAGTTTGAAGCATGAAAGATAAATATCTATATATTATTACATATAATTAGAGCTCAATTGGAATTTACAATTGAGCTCTAAGTTTCAAAATGAAAAAAAAGTATGATTTAAAATATATAACATTCTTTAAAATAAAGTGTTTGTTTAATAGGAGAATTACTTGTGTTGCTGATAGAAACTTTCTAGATTTACACTAATTCTAAAATTTATCATATTTTTTGGGAGGAGGGTGCGGACATAAAGTTGGACTCAATATAGGAGAAAAACCCTATGTGTGTAATTTATTAATTCTCAATGTCTTAGGGAATGGTCCCTTATTTT
>JBFHKM010000124.1:0-8875 GCA_041595335.1 Sphaerochaetaceae bacterium | reverse complement strand
CTTCATGCCAAGATCATCTGGCGACAGACCTCTTGTTGTTCCTGAAAACTCTAAAAACTTAGCATTCCTTGGTCAATTTGCAGAGACTCCTAGAGATACCGTATTTACAACTGAGTACTCAGTTAGAACAGCAATGGAATCTGTGTACACTCTTTTAGATATATCAAGAGGAGTTCCTGAGGTATTTGGTTCTAAGTATGATGTAAGAGTTCTTCTTGATTCAACTGTAAAAATGATGGACGATCAATCTCCTCTACAAACCATGAAACTTGGACTGAAAGAAAAAGCAGCTCTTAAAAAAGTCATGGGTAAAATAAAGGGAACTGATATCGAATCTTTATTGAAGGAATATCACGTTCTATAAAATCAATTAAAATTTGTTTGATAAGCAGACACCTTCGGGTGTCTGTTTTTTACTTCATAATTATGAGAAAGATAATAAATGATAATTCCATTTTTGGACAATTATAAAAATGTAATAAAAATAGATTAAGTCTAAGAATATTCTTTATATATGCTTTTTTTAAAATCAATCTATTAAAGTATTTATAATAAAATACCACCAATTATGTTAGTTTAAAAATAATAAATTTTACACATATGAGGCATTATATTATTGACGGATATTTTTGTCCGACATTAACATAATGAGTGGGTATTTTATTCTATTTGGAGTTTTTGTAACTGTAAAAATAATCACTGCAACACAAAAGAAATCTTTTCAAGTTAAAAACACAATAGCAGAAATAATTAAGTATTTTAATTTAGATAATCATAATCAAGGAGTGAGTTATGTGTTTGAAAAAGAGAGAGAGTTTATTTGTGTTCTTTTTATTTTTGCCCATGCTATTCTGCTTTACCAGTTGTGAAGACAACAGTGCATTAACAGGTGAGGTAGAAATATCTACAGAAGGTGATGTAAGACAGATTCATTTGAATGAAGATAGTTTGAGTGTATCTTTATCTTATCCAGATGATTCCTCTGTGAGCATCAGGTACACCACTGATGAATCCGATGTAACAGATACTTCGTCTTTATATTCAGGACCTTTCAATATCTCTGCAGATACAACAGTTAAGGCAAAAGCATTCAGAGATTCAGGAGTAGCAAGTACTTTAAGTGAGAGGCGATATTACAAAGTAACAGAGGAGTTTTCAGATAAAGGTTTACTTCAGGATAGACTCATAGAATTGATAGCAGATGATGAATTGGGACCTGAAGGTGATTACAACCACATTGGATTGGATTCAAGTCTTGCAGATTTATCTTCTCTCTTTGACAATGAATTTTTACAAACTTTTAATGGAGACATCTCTGCTTGGGATGTTTCTGATGTTTCAAATATGTCCTGGATGTTTAAAGGTGCTCAATCATTCAATCAACCATTGAATGATTGGGATGTTTCAAATGTTATTTCCATGGATAGGATGTTTGGTGTTGCTATCTTATTTAACCAACCATTGAATGATTGGGATGTCTGTAATGTAGAGAGTATGAATAGTATGTTTGCTGAGAATTACTCATTCAATCAACCTCTGAATGATTGGGATGTCTGTAATGTAGAGAATATGTTTAATATGTTTAGTGGAGCTAGCTCATTCAATCAACCACTCAATAATTGGGAAGTTTCGAGTGTGGAGAATATGGGTTGTATGTTTTTTAGAGCTTATTCTTTCAATCAAGCTCTGAATGATTGGAACGTATCGAGTGTGGAGAGTATGAGTGGGATGTTTGTTGAGGCCAATTCTTTCAATCAACCTCTGAATGATTGGGATGTTTCTAATGTTTTAAATATGGATATGATGTTTTGTTTAGCAAATACATTCAATCAAGATATATCAAGTTGGAAATTGAATTCATTAGAAAATGCAAGCTACATGTTTAATTATAATGAGAGCTTTGATCAAGATTTAACAGGATGGAATGATGATCTTCCAGATAGTGTTATTGAATATGATGGCATAATTGAAAACTGTTCTAACATGAATACTACAAAGTTACCTATTAAATTAGGAGGTTCTACCACATAAGTATGAACCAGTAAATAATTATTCAACGAATAGCTACTATTTATCAACATATAAAGATTTTTCGAATTTTATAGGTTGGTCAATATGGAGCTTTCATATAAAAAATAGAAAATTCTATTTTCTATATTATCTTTTGGGGTTGCAAGATATGGTAAGATGATTTTTTGTATTTGCTTTAATATTTGTCAATAATCAGCAGAAATTGCACATAAATAAATCGTACTTAGTAAATTCTGAATAGATTTGGCTCTCTAGGTATGTTAATTTATCAAAGAGGTGTAGTGATCTAAATTGCAGATTATTACAAGCTATAAAGTTATTTACTCGTAAAATATGAAGGTAGATAATTTAGAACAGATTAAAATCGATATTGAGGATGATGCTGTACTGCTAAATAAATCAGTGGTATATCGTTCATTTCTTCAATGTACAAAGCCGATTGTTAATTGAATTAAAAAGAGGAAACAACTATGAAAAAGTTTGGAATTGCCATAATAGGAACAGGCGATATATCATATAATCATTTAGAGGGATATTTAGCTGAAAGAGATAGATGCAATATTGTTGCTCTCTGTAATTTACATACAGAAAAGTGTGAGAAATTAGCAAAGGCTTATGATATTGATGTCAAAGATTTAATTATTACAGATGATTACAGAACCTTATTAGATAGGGATGATATTGATGTTGTATCTATTTGCTTACCTCCAAGTGCTCACTGTCAAATTGCATGTGATTTTCTTGAAAGTGGAAAGAATGTTCTAGTTGAAAAACCAATGGCATCGAGTCTTGAAGAAGCTGATATGATGATATCATCACAAAAGAAGAGTGGCAAAATATTAGGAATGGTCTCTCAATATAGATTCAAAGATAGCATTTGGAAAGTTAAAAAGATGATGGAATCTGGAGCCTTTGGTAAGCTCTACATGACTCAAGTAAACTCAATGTGGTTCAGAGGTCTTAAGTACTACGATTTGTGGTGGAGAGGAACCTGGGAAAAAGAGGGTGGTGGCTGTACTTTAAATCACAGTGTCCATCAGATTGATATGCTGAATTGGTTCGTTGGACTTCCTGATAGAGTGACATCTGTATTTGCAAATGTTGCTCATAGCAACAGTGAGGTTGAAGATTGTGGAATGTCTATTTTGGAATATCCAGACTCATTGGCACAGATCAATGTATCTCTGAATAACATGGATCCAAAACAGGAATTAATATTTCAATGTGAGAGGGCTACAGTATCCATTCCATGGAGTGTCCATTGCAAGAAATCCCGCTCAGATGGTTTTTCAGAACCAGATGAAGAAAGCGAGAGAAAGTTCCAGAAGATGTATGATGAGACTGAGGGATTGGATGGAAATGAAGGATTTCGTGCAGAAATCAAGAATTATCTAGATGCGTTGCAGGGAAAAGATGAACTTGTGGTTACAGGTGAAAATGGGCGTGATACATTGCAGCTTATATATTCAATTTATAAAAGTGCGACTTTAAGAGAAACAGTAAGTTTACCTTTAGGTAAGGATGATGCCTTTTATAAAAAGGAATCATTCCTTGAAGAAGTTCCACATTTCAATGAGAAATGATATACCTAAAACCATTTGAAGATTGTAATTAATTCTATTTTTTCATGAATATAAAAGTATTGGTTTGCTAATGTTTTTATCATGTTAAATAGAAAAATAAAGCCTCCTTTTTCAACAATTGCAGATCTTAGCAATCTGTCAGTTGTTCAATAGGAGGCTTCTTATAGATATCTAAAATATAATGGAATGATTACAGAGTGACACCATTTTTAAATATTGCAATTTCACGGTAGTTATTAATTTCATTCTTTGTTTTTTTACCTTCGGTTACTTCTTTGATGTAATTAACTAAATCGTCTGTTACTTTATCAAATCCGTCACTGAGAACATAAGAAGAATCAAAGTCTATCCAGTTGCTTTTCTTTGTAGCAATTTCATGATTTGTTGCAATCTTAACGGTAGGCACAGGTGCTCCTAGAGGAGTACCGCGACCAGTGCTGAACAATATTATATTTGCACCAGCTGCAGCCATTACAGTTGTGGATACAATATCATTACCTGGACCCTCAAGTAATTGAAGACCTGTTGAATGAATCTCATCACCGTATTTTAAAACTGCAGAGATAGGAGCTTTACCACCTTTCTGTACACAACCAATTGATTTATCTTCAAGTGTTGTTATACCTCCTGCCTTATTTCCTGGAGATGGATTTTCATAGACAACCTGATCATGTTTTACATAATAATCTTTGAAGCCAGTGATGATACCAACAGCACTGTTGAAAACATCCTTTGAAATACAACGTGAGAGAAGAATCTGCTCTGCACCAAACATTTCAGGGACCTCTGTTAAAATTGTTGAAGCTCCTTCAGATACAAGTCGATCACTCACTCTACCAATCAAAGCATTTGCAGTTATACCCGATAATCCATCAGATCCACCACATTTCATTCCTACAACTAGTTTTGAAAAAGGAACACTCTCTCTTTTGAAAGATGCAGAATAATTGATCAACTGTTTGAGTAAGTTCTTACCCTCAGAGACCTCATCGTCAAAATCCTGAGATACCATGAATTTAACTCTATCTGAATCAAAATCACCGATTTCTTCTTTGAATCTTTCAATTGTATTGTTCTCACAACCAAGTCCAATTACCAAAACACCTGCAGCGTGAGGATGACGGACGAGATCAGCTAAAATCTTTCTTGTTGAAGCATGATCTTCTCCCATCTGAGAGCATCCATAAGGATGAGTCCAAGCTCTCACACCGTCAACTGATGAAAAAATGCTATCGTTAAAGATACCGCTTTTTAATTCATCGTTTGCCCAGTATTCCAGTCTCTTTGAAATTTCATTTACACAACCAACAGTTGGAACAATCCAAACTTCATTTCTAATAGCAGCTCGACCATCAGCTCTGATGAATCCTTCAAATGTTGGAACAGAAGAGCTTCTGTTCTCTTCAATCCACTTACCATTCATACTGTCTGCTAAATCCTTGTCCCAATGATAATCACTGTTCTCGTTAAGATTTGTCTTTACATTATGAATATGGACATGAGATCCAACTTCTATTGAAGATGTAGCCTTTCCAATGGGATAGCCGTATTTAATTATATTCTCTCCCTCTGGAATAGGAGAGACTGCAAATTTATGACCTTGAGGAACATCTTCCTTCATTGTTATGATCTTTGAATCAATCTCCACCTCTTCACCTTTAGAGAAAGGTTTCAAGCAGACAGCGACATTGTCGCCATCTCTAATTATTATTGCTTTTTTCATTATTAGTTCTCCGCAATGAAAGACTTGAGACTGCTTACAACACCTTCTTCAGCAATTGAATTGTAAGATGAAAGTACAGCTTCTTTGAAACCTTCTAATGTTGTGAGATCAAGTCCCCACCAGTCAGTTCTCTGCAATACATTGCTTACAATAACATCTCTTCCACTTTCAGTTGTGCAGTCGTTTTCTTTGTATAGAGTTTCAAAAGAAGATAGTACTTTCTCATCATCTTTAATAGGATAAGCTTCACCATTTCTTGAACCAGTCATCTCTCTATTAGCAACACCAGAGCCTTTATAGAAAGTAATCAAACCTGCAAGAGAATAAGCTAGAGTTTTTGGAACAGCATTGAACTTATCATAATATGCTAATACTGAAGGAAGATCTCTTACTTTGAATTTTGATACTGAGTTGAGTGAGATAGCCAATAGTTGATGAGCTAGGTAAGGATTTGCAAAACGTTCAAGAACTGCAGCTGCATAATCCTTAAGAGCTTCTTTATCACCATCAAGACTTGGGATGATCTCTTCGAACAAACCTTTCTTGATGAAAGAATAGATTGTTTCATCTTTAAGAGATTCATCAACGCTGTTCAATCCAAATAGGAAAGTGGTTGGAACAAATAAAGTGTGAGCACCATTTAAAATTCTTACCTTTCTGGTTCTGTAGAAAGACATATCATCAGTCCAGATAACATTCAATCCAGCCTGTTCAAGAGGCAATTCTTTCTTGAGGGTTTCAATATTTTCTTTATCACATTCAATTACGAAGAGATGGAAAAGTTCTGCTGTATCTAAAAGGTTATCTTTATAGCCTAATTCTTCGCACATCTCATCTGCTGTAGCTCTTGGATAACCTGTAACAATTCTGTCTACAAGACTGTTGCAGAAGATACATGCTTCATTTACCCAAGATACAAAGCTTTCTTCAAGATTCCATTCTTCAGCATATCTCAATATAAGTTTTTTGAGGTTTGCACCATTTGCTTCAATCAATTCACAAGGAATGAAAACAATACCTTTATCTAAAGCACCAGAGAATGCTGTAAATCTTTTGTATAGGAGTTGAGTTACTTTTGCAGGGAAAGATACAGGAGGTTGATCTGTTAAAGAACATCCTTCAGCGTATGATATACCAGCTTCAGTTGTATTTGAGAATATAAATCTTAAAGATTCACATTCTGCATATTCAATGTACTGTGAGTAATCTTCATAAACGTTGATACATTTATCAACACTGGTGATTTTGCGGTATTCTTTTACCATCTCACCATTTTGAATGCCCCTTAGCACTGTAGTATAAACTCCGTTCTGATCATTGATCATGCCAGAAAGTCCTTTTGCTAAAGGCTGAGCTATAACAATGTTACCATTGAAATCTGTTTTTTCATTGGCAATATCAATCTGCCAGTCTATAAAAGCACGAAGGAAGTTACCTTCTCCAAATTGTAGAACTTTGACAGGTCTTTCTGTCTTCTGTGTTGTTTCGTTTATTTTGACCATAATGTTATCCTTAAAAGTTTGAATATATTATTAACTTATTTAATATACAATGTTGTATACATCATAATGGTATGAGTGAATATTTGTCAATAAAAAACATCAGAATTTTGCAGTTCTATTAAATTTATGTTCTTGCATTTTGTTGACAACGCCTTAAATTTAACTTATCTTTAATTAAATGAAAAATATTTGGTGGTATACATGTCTACAAAAATTCCTTTAAAACAACTTGCTTATGAACTTATTTCGGAGAAAATCATCAATTGTGAATATGCCCCTAATAGCTTTTTAAACGAACAGATGCTCAGTGATGAGCTGAACATATCAAGAACTCCGATAAGGGATGCCCTCATCAGACTTCAACAGAACAACCTGGTTCAGATCTTCCCTAAGAAGGGGATTGTGGTTACTGAGGTAACTCCTGAGGTAATATCTTCTGTATATGAAATTCGAACATTGATTGAACCTTACATTGTCAGAACCTGTGGTGATGAAATTGATAAAGAGCAATTGAGTGTATTGAAAAATGAGATTGAAGAAGGCATTCAAAGTGGAGCAAATGAAATACACTTTGATGATAACTTTCATTTATTGATAACTCAAGCTTGTCCCAATAGATATATTCAAGATTCAATAAGAGCTGCCAACATTCAAAATCGAAGAATACGTGTTATAGCAGGAGAATCAAGTGAGAGACTTGAGAACTCCCATAAACAACATCTAGAGATCATAGATAAAATTCTAGAAGATAAATATGAAGATGCAGCAATTCTGCTTTCAAAACATCTTGATGAAGCAAAATTGGTTGCTCTTGATACATTGATTGATAAGTGGAGATAGTGAGCAACATTATTTAAAATCCAATAAGTACAGATTGAGATAAAAATCTTATGTCTGTATTTTTTTTGTCCTCACATGAGTAAAAGAATAGGTAATCTCTAATGATTATGTTTGTAGCAGTAACTCTTTGTTGGTGATATATATATATGATATAGTAGTATTTATTTATAACTTTAATATTGATAGTATTTAATTAATTAATAATATTAAAATAATTACTTTTATTTGCATTTTTAAATCGACTGTGGTATTGTTTCTTTTGTATAAATTTATACACAGACAAACTCTGTGTGTTTAAATAAAAAGGAATGAAAAAATGAAAAATTCAAAAAAATTGTTAATTCTATTTACAATTGTCTTAAGTATGTTAGCAGTCAGCTGCTCAACAATGAGTAAAAAAGATTATGAACTATTATCAACAGGTAATATTCAAGATGTACAGCTTTATGAAAAAGATTTTGAAGTTGTTGGACCAATTAGACTTGTATTGGAAGATGAATACAATGTAACAGGAAGTGTCAGCACTACTGCTTTTAACTATGATACAATTCTAGCTGCAGCTTATAAGATGGGAGCAGATGACATCATCAACTTGAGAGTTGATTCTACAACTGTTGTTGATAAGATGAGTGGAACAAGCGAGACAACTTATATTGTTAATGCATTGGCTATCAAATATAAGGATGCTGAGTAAAGCACAGCTGTTTCTTTGATATTGCTCTGTCATCTGAACTCAGAGCAATGCAATAACTTATGATGTTATTGAAGTGGGGTACCTCTATAGAATCATCAAAAGATGGTTCTGTGGAGGTACCTATTTTTATTCATCTTTCTGCTGAGGATAATAGATTATGGGTTTGAACATATAGGAATAATCATGGATTTTAAAGTTGTTATCATCAAGCATGCTTACCATGTTCTTTCCAACCTTCTTACCAACTTCATAGGAAGGGCTCAAAGAACATAGAATGTTTTCCTTCTCCCAATCCTCTCTGGAGTAGTCAAAGCAAGCTAGTTTTCTCTGATTCTTAATCTTGTTTTGAATGTGCTTCAAAATCATGAAGTTGCAGCATATTATAGCTGAACTGCTGTTTGATGATAGAAATTTATTTATGATTCTTTGGAACTCTTTCTCTTCATCAATATTATCACTGATGAGCCATTTTATGTTCTCATCTTTGATTTGAATGTTGTGG
>JBFHKM010000123.1:0-8915 GCA_041595335.1 Sphaerochaetaceae bacterium | reverse complement strand
CCAAGATGTTGATGTAATATTCAGCAATTATGATAAAATATTGAAAGCTTTTTTAGAATACGATTTTATCAACTTGAAAGAATTCAGTTTGGAATTATTAAATAGCTGTAAAGATTTTAAAGATACAAGGATGTCACATATTAAAAATGGATTATTAAAAGTAAACGATTTTGATTTAAATGATTTTGATTTGCAAGATATGGTAGCTTTATTCTATTTTTCATATTCTTTAGCAAATAATTCAAAATAAAAGTCATCAAAAATAATTGACCAATAAAACATTTTCATCGCCCCACCTCCACAATGCATATGCAATTAATGAGCTTGATAGGTCCAAAATCTTCTTGAATTTTAATTGTAGATTGTTGCAAAGCAATAAAAGCAGCTCTGTCTCTTTACAATTTAAGATGAAGAGTTTAACTGTTCATACCAAGAAAGATGAGCCTGTTAAGATTTTTATAAGTTGCTTTGATCTTCAAAAAGTAAAAGATTGTATTCACAGCCCATCTTCTGATAGAAACCAAAGTAGATGATAAAAAAACAATGCAATCAGAAAGGTATGATATCAAAACAAGTTGGTGTTGATTTGCCATACTTCAATATATACCTCTCTGCTGTACTGTCTGATTAGTAACTGTGTTTGTAATTGTGAAAGAGATAAAAGGACTATCTTCTCTTAAAGCTCTACTCCACGTGCATTCAGATCTAAGGCTATCAAATCAAGCTCTCGTAAGTTTTGCAGTACCATGAAAGCAGAGTCATACCAAGCGATTTCCTTGGCTTTAATGCTGCTCTCATCTGCAAGACCTATTTCAAAGCGAATGCGCTCAACTTCTATATCATTGCTACGTTGCTCAAAATCATACTGTCCTATAGAAAGATTGAGATACAATCCTTCAATATTTCTTTGAATCTCATCAACCTTCATTTCCAAGTCATCGCGGGCTTTCTCAACCTCTATCTTTGCCTGCAAAACGGACTCATCTGCCAAAGAGGATGATAATTTCGTAGTAGAGCGATATAGGTCCGAAGCACTAAAACCTATGGAGAAGGAGAAGGTAGGTGTACTGCTGGTGATCAAATCATCAAAGGATGTAAAAAAGCCAGCTCCTGTACTTGGGCTATATGAGGGGGCAACCTGAAACGAGAGATTGAGCATCGGTGCATCAATTGGACTCTTGAGCGCTGCATCAAGCTCTGCCAAACGCAGATTTCCCATTGCTTGTGTATATGTGTAATCTTTTTCCAAAAGAATTTTTACAAGCTGTTGCTTATCAAATGCAACTGTAGAGAGCATCTCTAACAGTTTTCCATCCACGATGACCTGCTGAGGGTAATCATTGCTTCCCCAAAGTGTCTTCAATGAGCTCTGAAGGGTCTCTATTTGCATCTCAACCTCAGTAAGTGAGTATCGTATCTGATTTAGACCAAGAACTCTTGACTCATATGCATTGCGACTTATTCTTCCGTCTTCTAGATCCTTCTTTGCATCCTTGATAGAGGCCTGTTCAATGATGAGTTGCTCACCTAGAAGAAATCTTGTTTCTTTGAGGGACTGCAGTAGAGAGAGCTGGCTATTTCCCTGAGAGACAAGTGCTTCTATGAGTTGATCATATGAGAGCTTTGCATTCTCAGATGATATCTGTAACTTTTCCAGTTCCTTCTTGGAGTAGTCAACATCAACCAAACCATCTCCTATCCATAAGGGTTGGCTTAAAGTCAAACTTGCGGATGGGCTATGAGTCCACTCCCAAGATGATCCCGAAGTACTATTTTTCGTTAGGGACGAGTTTTGAGATGCACTGAGATTTGCAATAGCACCTGTGCCAAGTTTTTTAGAGATACTTGCCCCAACACCAAAGGTATTGGAAAGATCATAACCTCCAGTAGTGGTCTGATTGGCACTTCTACTCAGAGAGTAAAGCGGTTGGGAAGAAAATCCAACCTTGAAACCTTGCTCTCTCTCTTGGTACTGCAATTGCTGCTGCTGCATCCTATATAGTGATTGCAGCTGTTCAAGATCTGGATTTCCCGCTTTAAGGGCCATACGTAATTCTTTTTCTGCTTCCGCTAAGGTGGGAAGAGAATCATCCTGCCATTGCTCAATGAATGTTTGCAAACTATCTTGATCTAGCACAATTTCATCCCCATTTTCCACCTCGTACTGGATATCTAGAGATGGGTATGAAGTTGCAGCAAGAGGAAAGACAACGGCGAGTAGTATACTCAATACTGGTATCAGGTGTTTATTCATGCTTCACTCCTCTTATTCTTTTTGTCATAAATGGTTCCATAAAGCATCGGTATTATGAACAAGGTAGTCAGGGTCGAGAATATCAGACCGAATATGATGGTACTGGCCATAGGAGACCAGACCACAGAATAACCACCTATTCCTATTGCTGTTGGCAATAGACCAACAATTGTAGTCAAGGAAGTAAGAATAATTGGTCTGAGCCTTGTTCTAGCTGACTCCACTACAGCTTCCTTGACTGGTGTTCCCTTAGCTCTCAATTCATTGATAAAACTGATAAGAACAATTGCATCATTGACGGCAATACCTGCCAAGGCAACGCTTGAGTAGATGACTGTCGTTGAAAGCGGAGTACCTGAAACGAATAGGTAGAGGACAACACCGATAAAGGCAAATGGAATGGAAAATAATATCAACAGAGGCTGACTATAACTGTTGAATTGTGTTCCTAGAATCAGGTAGATCAAGAATATGCCAAGGATAAAGACCCTGAGGATATCAAAGATCAAGGTACTGAAGTCATCGAACTCTCCTCCGACCCCAAATGATACATCAGGGTATCGACTTGATAGACTGTTATCCCAGAGCTCTTGTACCTGTTGATTGACCTCTTGAAGATCTAAAGAGTCAACAGCATTGGCTGAAACTGTTATCTCACGTTTTCCTTCCACTCTGCGTATTGACCCCAGTGAGTTATCAAGTTCAATGGATGCAATACTTGATAGAGGAATCTGCCTTCCATCATCAGTTGGAATCAAGAGCTGCTCAAGATTCTCATACTGTCTGGAATCAGATGTGGCAAAACGTACTACAATATCTATTTCTTCATTCTTATCAAAGAAAATTCCTACTGGGATGTTGCCAAAACGAGCACGTATATAGGAACCTACACCATTCACGTCCACACCAAGTGCGCTTGCACGATCTTGGTTTATTTCTATTTTGAGTTCAGGACTACCTGCTATGAAGTCACTCTCTACATTATTTACTCCATCGATTGAGTTCAACAAGTTCACGATAGCATTGGATGCATCGATAATCTGCTTGTACTCATCTCCTGTGAAACGAAAACTCAGAGGGTCAGCTGTAGGTGGACCATTTTGTGCCTTGCGGAAAAAAACTTGCTCAACTCCACTTAGGTAGTAGGTTTCGTTCTGTACCTCAGTGATAATTTCATCAATACCACGCTTTCGTCCTTCCCCCATCTCAGCAAGGTCTACAGTTATCTGGGCTTGTGTGGAATTAGCCTCACCACTTCCCAATGTACCAATCTTGGTACTGATGGAAATTATCTCCCCATTTCCTACCTTATCAAGCAAGATGTCCTCATATTGAGCTACTATTCTATTGGTTTGATCCAAAGAAGTGCCTCTTGGGGTAAGTATCTCAATGTTGAAATAGGAATAATCCTCAGCTGAAAAAAGATCCTGACGGAGGGTACCAATGAGAGAGAAAACACCAACAGTGAGCACCACTGCAAGCAAAAGTATTATGGTCTTAAATTTGTATGCCTTTTTAAAGAGCTTGGAATAGCCCTTCTGTATTTTAACAAACCATGTTCCAGGTTCTTTTTTCTTTTTATTCTTTTCTCTTGGACCCCACTCTGCATAGTGACTGGGAAGGAAGAAAAGTGCTTCACCAGTACTTACGATAAGAGCTATTGTGACGGTTAGAGGTATGACCCTTAAGAACTTTCCAATGGTTCCAGGTAGAAGCATCAGAGGCAGAAAGGCTGCTACAGTCGTTGCTGTTGCAGCAACAACTGGCCATATAACTTGATTTGCTCCCTCTATTGCCGCATCATGCCGTAAGAGCCCATTGGATTGCAGTCTATAGGAATTCTCTATAATAACAATCGCATGGTCAACAATGAGTCCTAGAACCAATACCAGGCCAAATAGAGTATTTGTGTTTATGGTCTCTCCCAGCAAATCCAAGACAAGAAAAGTAAGAGCAAAGGTTACGGGTATGCCCAAAGCTGTTACTAAGGCATTGCGTAGACCAATGAAAAGCCAAAGGATGAGAACAAGCAAAAATAGACCCATCACTGCATTGGTAGAAAGCACTCTTAGACTTGATGCTATCTGGACAGTGGAGTCATTAAATAATGTAAGTTTGGCTCCTCCGTTGTTCTCCCATCTAGCTTCCTCTACAATTTGGTTTACAGCATCGACAATGTCAACCGAGTTACCCTTCACCACCTTGATGACTCTTAAGTTCACCGAAGGATTACCATTGAAACGAGCAATAGATGAGTCCGGATCAAAACCATCAACTACCTCTGCTACATCACTAACTCGTACCACTCCTGATGAGTCTGATGAACGTCTTACAATTACAGAACCAAAGTCTGAGACATCATCAATTGAACCAAGGGTCCTCAAGAGGTACTCTCTAGAGCCTGTATTCAATGTTCCACTTGGAATAGCACTGTTCTGGTCAGAAATTGCTCTGACCACTTCATTGACGGTCAAACCCATGGATGTGAGCCTATTATTATCTAAGTTGATGAGAATCTGTCTATCAGGAAGCCCAAGTAACTCAACATCAGATACGTCCTTAACCTTGAGTATCTTGTTCTGCAGAGATATCGCCTGCTCGCGTAAACTCTCATAAGGCAGGTTACCGCTGATCACAACCTCTATGACAGGAAGAAAGTCTGCTGAAGAAAAATCGTCAACAATAGGATCAAGGACACCATCGGGTAATGCTACCTGACTGAATCGGGTCTGTACATCTTGGTAAAGAGATTTGAACTCTTGTTGTGAAATACCATCATCAAATTCAACTCTGACGACACTGAGCCCTTCACTGGTGGTTGAGCTTATCTTCTTCAGTTTATCTAATCCCTGAAAAGCATTTTCCACTGGTATGGTTACAGAGGATTCCAAATCCTCAGCTCCAACTCCAGGATAGGGAACTATAACGTTGACCCAAAAGAAGGGAATCTCTGCAAACTGCTCCTGAGGTAGACGTGCTAAACTCAAGCCACCTAAGAGCAAGACTGTTATCATTAGTATATTTACCATCACTGGCTTTGTTACAGAGAACTTGCCAATGCTGAATCCTTTTTGGTTATCCATAATCTGTTCCTTTATTGGTTTTCTTGTGTTACGACAGATGTACCATCTAAAATACGTGAGAGGGCACTTACAAGGACTTTTTTACCGATGAGGGAGACACTCTCATCAAGGCTTTCAATGGCACTTTGGTCACCATACTGATCAACTACTTTCACATTCACTTGTTTTGCACTTTTACCGTCAACAACATAGACTGAAGTCACTCCATTACGGTAGACCATTGCAGAGTTTGGAACCACTGTATAAATTGGTGCATCCTCATTGAAGATGATTACATCTGCACTTATACCAGCCTTGATTACTGATGGTTTTGGGTTGGTGAAATCCACCAGTACAGACCAGCTTCCTGTCCTTGAATCACTGCTGGCACTGATACCACTTACCTCACCCTCAGCCTCAATGATTTCTGTAGGTGTATTGATTGTAATGAGTGCGGGAGCTCCTTCTTTAATGAGAAAGAGTTGGCTCTGTCCTACTGGTACAGTGATACGAAGATGTTCAAGATCTACAACACGAACAATTTGTTGGCCAGCCTGTATGAGATCACCAACAACAAGATTGGTTTTCTCTGCAACACTGCCAGATATAGGGGTTGTTATTTTTGTATCTTTTAAATTGGTCTTAGCTTGCACAAGTTGGGCATTGAACCCATCCACACGGCTTTGTGTTTGAGTTAACTGAACAAGTGATATAGCGCCTCGTTCGTAAAGTTGCTTGTTGGCATTTAGCTCTTTGAGGCTATTTTCATACTGGCTTTCCAACTGGCTGACATTCAATAATGGAATTGTATCATCCAAAACCAATAGAACTTGATCCTTTTCTAATTTTGAACCCAAGTTAAAATCAATTGATTTTATAACACCTGAAGTTCGTGCTTTGATATTTACTTCCTCAAGTCCATGAATGGTACCACTGGCCAGTACACGATCACGCAAGGCAGCTTCTTGTATTTCAACAGCTGAGGATACTACTTGAACATAGTCTGTGGCTGCTGAGACTTCATCAAGCACAATTGAATCTTTTTCTTCTACATTTTTATTACATGAAGAAAAAAATATTGGAAGAAATAACAATAAAATAATCGATATAATTTTTACTGTACGGTTCATCTGGTACCTCTTTGTATTTTATGCTATGGGATGAAAGATTGATAATACAAAGTATCATCAACCTTTAGTTATTACGTTTGTGCGAAAAGAGAACGATTCTTGGTGGTCTTCAAAATAGATTTATTTACATTTAAAATATGTAAATAATGAATTTACAAGATTGCAATAAGAAGTGAACAACACTTCAATGACTAAATCAAAAAAACTTAATTTTATAATGATGCTCAAATTAAGTGTTCTTAGATTTCTTACTAGAATTTTTTCTTTTGGTCTTTTTTAAATACTCAATTGAAAAAAAATAATTCACAATAAAAAAGTTAAGGTAAATAATGTGATTTAAAAAAATACAATCTAAAATCTTTTTCAACTTCAGCTTTACTATTTCACTTAAAATAACATATTAATAATGATAACATCGTTATATTTATCATGCAAGTTAATTAACAATAAATAAATTTTTGACTGTTAATTGTCAATTGTATAAGTAAATGTATTTCTTTTATTTAATTATTCAACATTCAGTTTTTGCAATTAACAAATAATATATTATTCATATTGAGCCCAATCATAATGATTAGTGATTGAGTCTTATTTTTTAACATTCCATGCTTCAAATATGTATTCCTTATTTTATTTTTTTTAAAATTTGAAAAGAAATTAAAAACAAAAGAGTGGCAGAATCAACTGATTCTGCCCAATTTAGTCATTTAAATAAATGAAAAGCAAGATACTTTTTGCTAATAAGAATAACTGACTCCAATTGAAGGCATAATAGTAATAATTGCTCCTATATCAGCTCTTTCAAATTCGTCATTAGATGTATTTGTTTTCCATGTAGCGAAATCTACGCCGAAATTTAAAGAACCAACCAGAGTTAGCATATCAGCAATCTGATATTCATAAGATCCTAATGCTCCAATTCCAAGAGAAACAGCAACAACTTCCTGTCCTGATCCTGATAACTTTCCACCATACATGCCTAAATCCAAACCACAACCAACTTTCACACTCATATTTTCATATGGTAGATCAATTTTATAATATGGTCCCGATTGTAAAAAAACTACTACAGAATCGGTAAGATTTGAATATCCAGAAAATTTAAAACTTAGGGGCTTACCTACTCCGCCGTTTGCATAAATTCCAATATTATCACTTAGTTTATTGTGATATGAAGCTCCAACACCAATAGATGATGCCGAAATATCACTGTTCATCGTTCCAATATAAAATACATTACCAATAACTTGATGACTATAATTGGAAGCCGATGAAGTTGAAGGGAAAAGGTCCGAAGCAAAAATTGCTGTTTGAATTACTGCTAGTAGCACAATTGTAAAAAATAGATTTTTTTTCATAATTTCTCCTTTTTTTTAAGTTTATTGTTGCGATCTTCCATTTGTCAATATTCATACACCAGTCACTCTTGATCCATATAAATAAGACTGAACATATTAACCCATGTTTAGTATTATATGCAAAAATAGAATAACATCTTATACTATAATGAATTAGGTTAAATAAATTTTAAAGATAAATCATATTTAAAAAAAGATAACATTTGCCATGTCTCAGGCAAGTGATAAATCAGAGTATGTTATTGAAAATCTAAAGGAGAAAAGTCTTTTAATAAAATAAAATTATCGACAGACCTCTTATTGGTTAGCTTTCCATTGTATATGAATTTTTTTAGATGAATAACAATTCATAATTGAATGCGTAAGTAATTTAGACATTGGAATTTTAAGACAATCACTTATATAATAACAAGGTAAATATTTGTTCCTCTCTAAAATGAGCTATAAGGATGGGTGCAGTAGAGATCAAATCTTTTATATAGTGAATTATAGCTTTTTCCAGGATCCTATCATGTCCAATTTTTAAATCTGGTTCTTTAGCACTGCAATTCGAGATAGCTAAATTCTGCGCATACTCAGCATTATGTTCCATAACCACAAATTGTATTTCACTTCTTTGATGAAGCACCAGACTTCACTTTATTGATCTCTGTATTGTTCTTCTACTTTTATGAAAAATAGATACTAAAGTTGATTTATTAACAATCTTTTTGTATTGGCTATGACCTTATAAACAAGCTTCTAAACTAATTCTCTCTTCATATATAAAAGATCTTCCAAGACACATTGAATTTGTATTATTATATGTACGTCCCATGAGTTCTTCTCCTTATGTTGGTGTTGTTAATTAACATAATATCAGAGAAATCATGGGATTTGTTATTTTTATTACAATTTATATTGCGGTCAATACATATCACTGTGCTCGTCTCAAAACATTAGAACAGTAATAATTGACCGCTAAAATAGGGTGTGGTATCATTAATTAAAATCTTAGCGATAAATTATAGGAATAAGGTATGAAACTGTTAATATTTGTATTGAATGACGAAGAGTTATTGGAAGAAGTAATGGAAGCTTATATTGAAGCAGGTATTACAGGTTCAACTAT
>JBFHKM010000122.1:0-9169 GCA_041595335.1 Sphaerochaetaceae bacterium | reverse complement strand
TGGTGACAAAATGTCAATCAAGCTCTGTGCTACATCATCTCTTGTTTTCAATTTATTATGAGTTATCGGTAAATCAAATGCTCTCATAAAATAGCCTTCTTGTACAATTGTTTAAGTTTGATACATAAGTTTCAATCACATATTGGTATCTGTCAAGTTTAAGATTAGACAAAAAGATTCCAACATCATAAATCTCCTACCTGATTTGATGTTGGAATCACTTAAAAGAAACTCCTTTAGCCTTTCACTGCACCAGCTGTTGCTCCTTCAATGAATTGTTTTGACATTGAGAGATAGAGAAGAAGAACTGGAATTGCAGATAATGTGAGAACTGCAAGTACTTTTGACCAGTCTGTTTGGTACTGTCCAAACAATCTTGTGACGCCAAGCAGCAATGTCTTGCTCTTATCCTCTGTGATGAAAATAAGAGGAAACCAGAGGTCATTCCAAAATGGAACGAGGTTGTATATTGCAACTGTAGATATTGCAGGTTTTATCAGAGGCACTATAATCAATGTGAAGATCTTGAATCTTCCAGTACCATCCATCAATGCTGCATCATTCAGTTCATATGGAATCTCTCGGATGAATTCTGTAAGAATGAATATACCTATTGGAATACCCATTGCAACATAAATTGGTATCAATGACCATATAGTATTTATGAGGCCAAGAAATCTTACAATCTCAAGTAGTTTTATGGATGCTATCTTTATGGGAAGCATCATTCCTGAAATCATTATGAGAAAGACAATATTTGATGTTTTTGATTTCCAATTTGCAAGGGCATAGGATGCAAGAGATGAAAACACAACCACAAATAGAAGCGAGAGTATGACAACTATAAAACTATTTTTGAAATATACCAAAAAATCACTGTCTCTGAAGACGGCACCATAATTGGAGAAGTTCCATTTAGATGGAATCCAAAAAGGATTGTTGTATATTGTAAGTCTTGTTTTGAAGCTGTTTATTATGAGAACCCAAATAGGAAACAGAACAATGAGGCACCATATTATCATTATTATGTGATAGCCAATATGTCTGTTTTGTTTTTTGATGCTTCTTGCCATATCAATTATCTCCTCTTGTTGCTTTCAACGTTGGTACAACACCAAGCAAGAGTACAATGAATGTTATTGTAGCAACACATGCTCCAACTCCAGGATCAGGTATTCCAATTGGGTGCTGTCCTGCTATTCCTATTCTATAGAAGAATGTTCCAAGTAAATCTGTTGAATAACCTGGAGCACCATTTACAGTCTCAGTTGCAAAAACAATATCAAATGCATTGAAGTTGTTTACAAAAGTCAAAATTGTTATCATTCCAATAACAGGTTTGATCAATGGAACTTTTATCTTTATGAAAGTCTGCCATTCGGTGGAGCCCTCCATAGCAGCAACTTCAAGTAAGTCCTGATTTATGTTCTTCAATGCTGCAACGAACATCATCACAGGAATACCCATCCACTGCCAGCATGAGATGAGAGATATAACGATTAAAGCTGAGCTCTTATCTCCAAGCCATGGACGTGATAAAAAACCAAGTCCTATTTTTGTCAGTGCATCAGAGGACCACACTGGATTCAGAAGTAATTTCCAAAGATAACCTGTTACAAGTACAGCAAATGTTGTTGGAATGAAGATTATTGTCTGATATAGAGTTCTCTTCTGCATTGTTCTGTTTGTAAGAATTACTGCAAATAGAATTCCCACAAAGTTCTGAAATACCATGTTGATAAGAAAGAAGATTATGGTATGAGAGAATGCACCCCTGTATCGTGTTGAAAGACTCTCATCAAAAAGCAGCTTTTTGAAGTTATCAAATCCAACAAAGACTCTATTAGATGGAGAGCTTCCTGTATAAAAACTCAATCTCAATGAATCAATTAGAGGGTAGGCCATGAATATAAAATAAATAATCAGAGCCGGAAGTATGTACAGCAACCAATAGGAGGCTCTGGGCTCTATTGATGTTTTGTTATTTTTTGATCTCATAATTGTTCCTAAAATAAGAGGCTGCCAGTTGATTCCAGCAGCCATAGAAGTTCAGATCTAATTAAGATCTAATTTATCGTAAGCATCTTGAACTGCCTGAGCTGCCTGTTTTGGAGTGATCTCCATTTTCATGACACTCATCACTGCTTGGTCCATTGGTGCATATAGATCTAGAAGTACAGGCCATACAAAACGTGCATCAGTTTCTTTTCCTGTATTCAAAGCGAGGAATTCATTTGCCTGAGGTAAATCAATTGTTATTGGTGCATTTATCATTGGGAAGAATCCAGCTGGTAGGTACTTAGATGCAGTTTGAGCACCTTCTACAGTACATAACCAAGATAAGAAAGCTTTGGCTTCTTCTGGATGCTCTGTGCTTGCATTCATGGTTATTGCCATATCAGGATGGAATGTTATGGCTGTTTTATTTCCTTCAGGAGCTGGTATTGCAAATATTCCCCAATCAAATGTTGCATCTCCATATGTACCTACAGTCCAAGAACCATCTATAAACATTGCTGTTTTTCCAGTTGCAAATAAAACCTGTGAGTCATTGTATGTTACTGATTCAAAACCCTTAGGACAGTATTTAGCAACATCTTTCATAGCTGTAAATGCTTTTACAAAAGCATCATCAGTGAAATGTTTCTCACCTTTTTCATACATCATTCTCTCATTGGCTCCGCCAACATAGTTAGGTAATGCTCCAAGGAAGAATGTCTCCAAGATATCCCACTCATCTGCAAGTCCGTTTGCAAGTGGTGTTATTCCAGCATTCTGCAATTTTTGACATGCAGAGAGAAAATCTTCCCAAGTTGTTGGAACTTCAACTCCTGCTTGTTTGAAAAGGTCTCTGTTGTAATATACTGCATGAGATACAGCTGCAAATGGTACTGCAAACATCTTGCCATCACTGCTCATCCAAGGAGCTTTGTTTGCATCTGTGAAGTTCTTCATTCCTTCTATATCACTGCAATCTGCAAAATATCCACTGTTGAATAGGTCCTCTCCTGTTTTGTAGCTTCTTGCATAGAGAAGATCAGGAGCTGTTCCTGATTCAAGCTGCAATCTCAATGTTGTGTTGTAATCTGAAGGATTGGTTGGTTTGAATTCAATCTCTACATTTGGAGCTATCTTGCTGTATGCATCAAGTAGATTGTTCATCTGCTGAACATCATCTGCTCTCCAGGAACCCATTGTCAATTGAACTTTTTGAGTGTCTTCCTTAGCACCTTGAGCAACAAGGGAAGGAATCAATAAAGAGCAAACTGCTAACAATACCAAAAATTTCTTTTTCATAATAATTTCTCCTTTTTTCATATATGATAAGTATTTAGCTTGATTAATATTTCTGTCAATGAAAAATAAGACCAATTTGACTTTTAAAAATACTGAATGTAAGTAAAAAAATATAATTCATTGTATTGAAAGAGTTTATTAGCAATATTTCAGTGGTGAAATTATTAGATAACAAAATATAATCCAATTTTGTTAGTTAAATAAAGTATAAATGGTTAAAAAGACATAATAAGCATTTATTCATTGACAGAAAAATATATTCATTCAATAATTGTTTGGAGGACATAAGTATGGCTAATGGACAGGATCAAAAATTAACAAATTCAATTCAGATATTAAACGAACTCAGAACTGGTCCCAAATCAAGGAGCTCTCTCTCTAGAAAACTCAAAATTCAACCATCTACAGTGACTTATTCAATAAACAGATTGATGGAATTGAATTTCGTATCAGATTCCAAACTCATAAGCCCAGATAGCAGATCTCGAGGAAGAAAGAGCACTCAATTGATTTTGAACAATAAAGCTGGTGTTGTATTTGGAGTTGATCTTCTTGTTGATAGATTCATCATAAACATCTGCTACATAGATAGAAGTGAGTACCTTGTAATAAAAGAAGATTTTGATGATGTGATAATAACTGCCAAAAGAGGCAGTGATGAGAGATTCCTCCAGTGCATCAATTATGTTCTCTCCTTGATTGAGACCAAATGTGCCAATACAAAGTTGTATGGCGGATGCATAAGTGTGGCTGCAATAATTGGCAGTGATGAGAGAACCATAATAAAGAGTCTGACCCACGGTATTTCAAATCTCGATGTCAAAGATTGTCTTTTGAAAAGAGATTATGCCATCTTCATTGAGAATGATGCAAACTGTGCAGCTTACAGATATATAAAATACAAAAATGATAGCTTTGTGTACTCTCTTGCAAGATTGTATGATGCACATAGTATATGTGAGGATGCTCCTCAATTGGGAGTTGGAATAGGTATAATAGCTCACGGGAAGATAAACAAAGGATGGAATTCAAAATCTGGAGAGTTCTCCAATTTTATGTATCAGGAAGGCAAGCAGAACAGACAGCTTGAATGCTCAAATGAGCTGCTTCAAGATATTGTGGAAGATCCCTGCAAACTGCACGCCTTTTTGGATAATTATCTTGATAAGCTACTTTTCACAAATGCTCTTCTGAATCCAAGAACCATCTATCTTGGAGGGGACAACAAAATTTGGAAGGATCAGATAGTGGAGATTCTCATGAAAGATTTTCACAAGAAAAGCAGAGAAGATGTTGAGAAGAACATGTGCTTCACCTTCCTGTCTGAAAGTGAGGGTGATGTTGCAATTGGTGCAAGCTACTACATGCTTGATTTCTTATTCGAACTTCCTCAGACAAATCAATCAATGCTGAGCAATCATAGATTTGAGTCTCCATTGTTCAAAGAGATTCTCAAGAAGTAAATATCGATTTAAATATGATTGGATTGAAAGAACTTCTTTCTGTACTGAAGAGGTGTTATGTTCTCAATTCTCTTGAATTGCTTTATGAAATAATTGCTGTCATAGAATCCAGTTTTTTCAGATATCTGTGATATGGAGTCATCACTGCTGCAGAGCATCTTCTTTGCATTTGAAATGCGAGTCAACAGAATGTAGCGCTTTATGCTGAGTCCTGTTACATTTCTGAAGCTGTGCTCCAGATGTGAGATGCTGATTGAATAGGTGCTGGATATTTCATTGAGAGTGGTATTTTTCATGTAATTTTGGTTCAGATATTTCTGAATCTCATATATCTTTGTCAGCATTGGATTTTTGTTCTCAACAAATATGTTGGAATTCATTCTGAAAAGAGCAATAAGAACAGCAGATAGCAGCACACCACATCTTGTATCATAGAAATCATCCTTCATATTGAATTCAATCAGAAGAAGTGAGAACAGCTGTTTGATGGTGGATATATTGTTCTCATCAATTTCAAAAAGAGGTGTGCTCAAGCTGCTTGATCTGTTGAATATTATGATCAAGGATGGATCTGTGACCATCTCAAATAAAAAGGCTGTGGAGAATCTGAATATATAACGGGTGCAATCAAAGCTCACTCTCTCAAGAGTGTGTGATTCAAGATTGCTTATTATAAGCAGGTCTCCTTCTTTTACCATGCATGATACTCCATCAACACTCATGACAAGAAATCCTCTCTCAACAAAGATCATCTCACATGTATAATGAAAGTGCATGCTCTGTGCATCTCTGTTCGCTCCAATCTTCTTGATCACATCTATTTCTGTTTTCATACTATTAATGTAAGCATATAACAAGTAAAATAGCAAGTTAATACTATTTTTAAGTTAGCATTTATATATTATTGGCAAAAAATCTATTCTATTGTTATATCGCAATATAAAAAAAGAGGTAAATATAATGAATAAGTTCCACTACAAAACCCCAGAGCAGTTGAAAGAGGCCATCCTTGATGCACACGTAAACATTCCGTATTCAGAGGACCTCTCCTCACTGAAGAGAGAGGTGAAGATCAACAGATATAAATCAAACAACTCAATGGCAATACTTCCTATGGAAGGCTGTGATAGCAATCTTGATGGCTCACCATCTGAACTTGTTGAAAGAAGATACAGAAGATTTGCTGAAGGTGGAGCTGGTTTCATCTGGGGGGAAGCTAATGCTGTCACTTTTGAAGGAAAGGCAAACGAGAGACAGATGATGATAACTGATGAGAACTTGAAGAGCTTCAGAACTCTTGTATCTGATACAAAAAGATATGGAATGAAGAAGAATGGATACTCTCCTTTGATCATAACCCAGCTGACTCACTCTGGAAGATATTCAAGACCAGTGGGGCATAGAGCTGCACCTCTGGTTCCTCAAAGAGACCCAATTTTAGATCCAATAACAGGTGTGATTGATGATAGCTGTGTTGTAAGTGATGAATATCTTGATTCACTTGTTGAAAAATATGTTCACTCTGCAGTACTTGCAAAAGAAGCTGGCTATGATGGAGTTGATGTAAAGGCTTGTCACAGATACCTTCTATCTGAACTTCTTGCATCCCACACAAGAAGTGGGAAATATGGCGGTAGTTTTGAAAACAGAACCCGTCTGTACTTCAACATAATAGAGGCAATCAGAAAGGAATGTGGTGATGATTTTATAATAGCATCACGATTCAATGTTTTTGATGCTCATCCATATCCCTATGGCTTTGGCAGCTCTCATGAAAATATGTGGGAATTTGATGAAGAGGAGCCAATTGAGCTTGTAAGAGGATTGGTCTCACGAGGATGTGATATTTTATCAAACAGTGCAGGAAATCCTTATTACATCTATCCTCAGGTCACACGCCCCTTTGATACATCGTCTTTGGGTATCCCTGAACCAGAAGAGGATCAGCTTGTCTCAATCGATAGATTGTTCAAGTTCACTGAGTTAATTCAAAAAGCAGCAAAAGATGTTCCTGTTATAGGAAATGGTTATACTTATTTGAGACAGTATCTTGCAAATGTAGGAGCTGCCAATCTCAATGAAAACAGATGCAAGATGATTGGTCTTGGAAGATGTGCCTTTGCTTATCCTGACGCTCCATCAGATATCTTCAACAATGGATTCATGGAACCCAAGAAATGCTGCATATCATGCAGCAAGTGCACCCAGATCATGAGAGATCATGGAATGACAGGTTGTGTTGTACGTGATAATGAGATCTATGGTCCACTTGCAAAGCAGTACACCAAAGAGAGAATTGAGAGAGAGGGAAAGTAAGATGGAGAGAAAAGGTTGTGCTATAATCACGGGAAGCAGTCGTGGTATTGGATTGGCAATTGCAAAACAGTTGGCTTTGGATGGTTATCCTGTTGTTATAACAGCACGTGGTACTGAGATATCAAATGAGAGATCTCTGCAGTATTTCAAAGACAACAATCTTGAGTATCTCTACGTTCAATGTGATGTTTCAAAGGCACAGGACAGAGTTAGACTTGTTGAGCTTTCAGAGAAAGTCTTCAATAAGATCAGCATCCTTGTCAACAATGCAGGCATAGCTCCAAAAGAGAGAGTTGATCTTTTGGACATGAGTGAGAGCTCTTTCAATGAGGTGATGGATGTAAATTTAAAAGCTCCAATGTTTCTATCTCAACTTGTTGCAAAATCAATGATCAAGAACAAGGCAGAAGATGAAAAAGCAACAATAGTAAATATCACATCATGCTCTTCAGACAGACTGTCTTTGAACAGAGGTGAGTACTGCATGTCAAAAGCAGGCGAGACAATGATGAGCAAACTTTTTGCATTGAGACTTGCAGAAGAGAACATTCTTGTTCATGAGGTGAGACCTGGTGTGATAAAGACTGATATGACATGCTCTGTGAAAAAGAAATATGATGATATGATTGAAGAGGGAATCTTTCCTATCAAAAGATGGGGAGAAGCTGAGGATGTTGCAAATGCAGTGTCTCTTCTAGTTGATGAGAGGATGAGTTTTTCAACTGGGAATTACATAGATGTTGACGGTGGACTTCACCTCTCAAGGTTGTGATTGATGAAAAGACTTGAATATAAAACAATAGTTGTTGGATCTGGCTGTGCAGGACTCAATGCCCTTGATACACTCTCTCAATTGGGAGAGAGTGATGTGGCTCTTGTCACCGAGGGACTCTATAAAGGAACAAGCAGAAATACAGGCTCTGATAAGCAGACCTATTACAAGCTCTCCATTTCAGGAAGAAACAGAGACAGTGTTGAGGATATGGCAAGAACTCTATCAGCTTGTGGAGAGGTCGATGATGAGGTATCCTACTGTGAAGCTGCAAACAGTGTGAGATCTTTTTTGAAACTTGCAGAGCTCGGAGTTGAGTTTCCCAAGAATAAGTATGGAGAGTATGTTGGATACCAAACTGACCATGATGAGGGATGCCGTGCAACAAGTGCTGGACCTCTGACAAGTTATCAGATGTGGGAGAGACTTCTTGAGAGCATTGAGAGAAAGAATCTATGCATTCTTGATGGATACACTGCTGTAAGAATTGTAAAAGATTCCAACAGAGTGAGTGGTGTTATATGCATAAAAAACAATGAGCCTGTTTTCATAAAGGCAAAATATGTGATTCTTGCAACCGGTGGTCCATCTGCAATCTATAAAAACAGTGTCTATCCAGAAAGCCAGAGAGGAATGAGTTCAATGGCAATAAATGCCGGAGCTAGAGCTGTAAATCTTCAGCACTTTCAATATGGAATTGCATCAACAGAGTTCAGATGGAACCTATCTGGAACCTATCAGCAGGTCATACCTCGTTATGTTTCAATAGACAGTGATGGCTTTGAAAGGGAGTTTCTGCTCGACAGTGGCCTCTCTAAGTCTGATATATACAGCAGAGTGTTCTTGAAGGGATATCAGTGGCCGTTTGATAGCAGAAAAATTGATGGATCTTCTTATATAGACATCCTCATTCATGAGGAGCTGAGTAAGAATCGAAAGGTATTTCTTGATTACAGATCAGATCCAGAGGGGTTCAACTTCGATATTCTTAGTGATGAAGCTCATGCCTATCTGAAGAATTCAAACGCTCTGCTGAAAACACCTTATCAAAGACTGAAAAAGATGAATCCTCTTGCAATAAAATTGTATAGAGATCATAACATTGATTTGAGGTCTCAGATGCTCGAGATCAATGTATGTGCTCAAAACCACAACGGTGGAATACTTGTTGACTGCAACTGGGAGAGTGATATTAAAAATCTCTATGTTGTTGGTGAGGCATCTGGAACCTTTGGTGCATACAGACCTGGAGGAAGTGCCCTGAATTCAACTCAGGTTGGATCTTTGAGGGCTGCAGAGAGCATATGCATGAGAGAGAGAG
>JBFHKM010000121.1:0-9170 GCA_041595335.1 Sphaerochaetaceae bacterium | reverse complement strand
GGTACTACAATTATGTGGGAGAGTAGATAGCTGCCGGGCCTTTTTCTTTTTCTTTGCGATCGATGAAATCAATGCACCTATGCGGTGTATTTTTTTTCATTCATCTAGGTTCTTCAATAAAACCTTATGAACTTATAAAGGGATGTAACTTTCTATGAAATTTATCAATAAATAAGCATTCTATTAAATACCATAATTCAAATAACAATCATCTTCTTTTAAGAAGTCAGAATTAATATGAAGTTAAATCAATTTTGTTTTATGTTGCTAAAATAACTATCCATGTAGTATTTCAAATTCTTACTTTGTTATTTTAAAACTGATTAACTTAAGTTATTGAATTTTATGAGCAATTCATTAGAAAAATAAAATAATTGAACACAATAAATGATCAATATACACATCCTTAGATGCAGGGGAATCTCAAAATATGAGAATTAACTTTTGCATGAAAAAAATAGTAGGTATAAATAAATTTTTCTTAATTTTTGAGAAAAAGTTTTGTAAATAGCACAATATAAGTTATTATAAAAATTACGATGTAGTCATGAAAAAAAGGAGTTATCATAATATGTCAGAATTTGACCCAGATTGCGAGAAAGGGCTCTATGAGCAAATAAAGAGTGTAAGACAATACAGAATTAAGAGAACCATAATTGTGAGTTTGCTTTGCGTTTCTGTTGGTATAATAGCAGGGCTTGGATCAGTTGGATTCAGATATCTCATTGATTTCTTCTATAACATATTTTTTCATGGAACTATATCCTTTAAATCAGTAGGTGAGATATCTCCTATCTCACGCTGGGGAAAATGGGTTGTATTTGTTCCTGCTGTTGGATTGATGGTTGCAAACTTCATAACAGAGAAGTGGGCACCTGAAGCAAAAGGACATGGAGTTCCTGAAGTTATGGCTGCAGTTGCTGAAGATGGTGGTAAGATACGACCAGTTGTAGCCCTTGTTAAGATTTTTGCATCAGCTATAACAATAGGTGGTGGAGGTTCTGTTGGACGAGAGGGACCTATTGTACAAATTGGTTCAAGCTTTGGTTCATCATTAGGACAACTTTTTAAACTATCTCCTCGTGAGACAATTATTTTGGTAGGAGCAGGTGCTGCTGGTGGTATAGGAGCTACATTCAATGCTCCAATTGGTGGTGTCATGTTCGCATTGGAGCTAATACTTCCGGAATATAGCATCATGACAATCATGCCAATTGTTATAAGCTCTATTGTATCAACCTCTGTTTCAACAATATTTCTTGGAACAAGTCCAGCATTCATCATACCTGCATATGCAATGGTATCTGCCTACGAATTGGTGTTTCATATTATTTTAGGTGTTGTTGCAGGTCTGATATCAGTGGTATTCATTAAAAGCGTTTATGGATTTGAAGACTTCGTTGATAAAATTAAAGTGAATACTTTCATTAAATCGGCAGTAGGTGGATTGTTGGTTGGAATAATCGGTTACATATCATTAAAACTTTTTGGACAATACTTTATCTTTGGTGTTGGATATGAATTCATGGATTATGTTCTAGCTAACCAAGCAACTTCAATAGGACTTCTTCTTTCGATGGTAGTTTTGAAAATAATAGCTAACTCTTTGACATTGAGCTGTGGAGGTTCTGGTGGTATTTTTGCACCATCTCTATTCTTAGGAGCTGCTTTGGGTGGAAGTTTTGGACTTCTTGTCAATTTCTTCTTTCCAGGTACAACAGGTTCCATTGCTGCATATGCATTGGTTGGTATGGTTGCTATGGTATCAGGTGTTACAGGTGGAGTTATAACATCAATAATTATGTTGTTTGAGATGACAAGAAACTATGAAATTATGCTCCCAGTGATGTTGAGTGCAGTTATTGCATATTTAGTAGCACAGATCATCTCTCCCGAAACAATGTACACCGAGAAGTTAACTAGACGTGGTATTCATATTGAATTTGATAAAAGAATCTGCAGCTTCTCAACAACAAATGCAAAAGCTTCATGTAAGAAAAACTTCATCTCTTGCTCATCCGATAATTCTATTGTCGATACTTTAAATTTGATGAAAGATAATAATTTGAGCATAATTCCTGTTATTGATAATAATAAGGTCTGTGGAACAATCAGCTACCATCATATTTACAAAGTAGAGAATGCAGAAAATCAAACAATAAGCTCTTACATCAACAATCATGATATTGTTATTCCTTCTGATTGCAACAGTTATGATGCATTGCGACTTATGGAGCAGTGCATGTCTCCTATCTTGATAATTAAAGATAAAGAAGAAATTTTAGGGTTGGTGACCATGAAAAAATTGATAAATAACAGTTTCAACAAGAGAAGTCGCTCGTAAGAATATAAATTAGAGAACAGAAAAATAGTGCGTAATAAAAATTATGCACTATTTTTTTTAAATTGCTTTAGGTTTTGATGTTGAGTTTCTCACTATCAGATCAACATCTAGAAGGACATGATTGTCCATTTTTGAATCTTTGGATATGTGGTCAATAAGTAAATCCACTACAGTTTGAGCTTTAGTGGCAATGTGTTGATCTACTGTTGTAAGTTTTGGATAGCTGTAATCTGTTATGAAGCTGTTATCATATCCTGTTACTGATAAGTCTTCAGGAACAGAATATCCATGTGATCTTGCTCCTTCAATAACTCCCAATGCACTGCTGTCTGAAACTGTAACAGCAGCTGTTGCAATAGCTTTTTGGGCAATATCAGTTCCCGCTTTCACACCACTGCTGTAATCAATTAAGAATTTGTAAACTAAATCTTCTTTCAAAGAAATATTTGATTCAGATAAAGCTTTTTTATAGCCTTCAAAACGTTTTGTGATTATGCTATAATTATCGCTATCACCAATAAATGCTATATCTCTATGCCCCAATTCAATTAAATGCTTTGTAGTTAAGTAGGTACCTTTCTCATCATCTACATTGACGGTGAGTATATCCAAATTTGTGTGATTGGAATCAACATAAACAGCAGGAATTTGAATTTTTTCCATCATCTTCTCAATTTGATCTTCGAAGAATGGGTACACAAGTATTATTCCATCTAAATTCCAGTTATCAATGAAATTCTTAAGAGCATCAACACTCTCAACACTTCGAAACATAAAAAAGTAACCTTTCTCTCTGAGGGTTTCCTCAAAAATGCCAAGCATGCTAGATAGATATGGATCAAGAAATAGGTTGTTGTGTTTTTGAAACTCAACCAAAGGAACAACAACTCCTATTATTTTAGATGATGGACTTGTAAGACTTCTTGCAGTTAAGTTTGGTGTGTAATGATTCTCTTCAATAATTTTCTTGATTTTCTCAGCAGTTGCTTTGGAAACCTTTTTGGTTTTATTGTTTATTACATTGGATACTGTCATCGTACTTACATTAGCTTTTTCTGCAATTTCTTTTATCGTCATATATTTCCCCTGAGTTAAGTAAAAATTTAAAGGTAAATTATCATAGTGTCAACAAACACAAAAAGAAAAAAAATTTCTTGACGTTTACCGGTAAACTACTTACAATTATAGCGTAATACGAAAAAGGAGAAAAGTAAATGAAAAAGTTTTTTGTAATTTTAACAGTAGCATTGGCAGTTGCTCTTCCAGTTTTTGCAAATGGTACCAGCGAAGGAAAAAATGTTAATACCGATATGAAAGGTGTTGTTTCAGAACCAACTACTTGGGGACCAAATACATTTGGAGAAAATGTTAAATATGATCCAGACCTAGAAATAAACAATGGGGAACCAATAACCATTGATTATTGGGTTTGGACTGCAGATGATTTATTTCAATCTATAGTAGATGCTTACAGTGAGATACATCCCAATGTAACAGTAAATGTAATAAATAATCCTTTCAGTGATTATTGGACAAAATTACCTCTTATGCTGAAAGGTAAGAATGGGCCTGCATTATTCAATATTCATAATTCATATCAACAGAATTTTATCAATTATGCAGCTCCTTATGCCATCAATTTGGATGACCTCAAGGCTGATTTTGATGGAATTGATAATCATATTATCGATGGTAAGATCTATTACATCGATTATGGTTGGATGACATCCTCTGTTTTCTATAACAAAGCTTTATGGAAGAAAGCTGGTTTGACAGATGCAGATGTTCCTAAGACTTGGGATGAGTTTAGAGATGTTGCAAAAAAACTCACAATATGGAATGGTGATAAATTGGTACAGGCAGGACTCAATACAAATGGTACTTTAGCTACAGATGTTATAATGGGACTGGGTTATCAAAAAGGTTACCCTCTATTTGAAAAAGATCAAACAACATTCAACGTAAACAATCCTGGAATTAAAGAAGCCCTTCAAATGGCAAAAGATTGGTATGATGTTGATAAAGTTGGTTCAAAAGACTTTGGTGAAAATGGATTTGATAGCTTGGGACAAGGTCTGAGTGCCATGACTCTTGGTTGGGGATGGAGAGGTAGATACATTGAATACTTCTTCCCTGATATTGAATATGGTGTATTCCAAACTCCTACTTGGGATGGCAATCCAATTGCATATAATAGGTTGAATGGTGAATGTACATTCGGAATAAACAAGAATGCAAGCTCTGCAGCTCAAGCTGTTGCACAGGATATAGTAAGATTCTATCTTGCAAGCGATGAACAGCAGGAGTACTCAAGTGTATATATGAATACATATCCTACAAAAAAATCTATTCAGAACTCAGAAAAAATATTGAGCATTCCAGCTTGTAATGTATTGGCTATGAATGCAGATAAATATGTATATCCAGGTGCTATGCCAGCATGCGTAGAAGACAATGCAAACATATGTGCTCAGAATATTTTCTATAACGGAATGTCCATAGATAAAGCACTGCAGTTAGAGGAAGATCAAACAAATAAAGATTTGGAAGGTACAGGTTTTGTAGCCGTCGAAAATCAATATGCAGATGCTGATAAGTTCATTTATTAGATGATGATAAAATATGGCTTCCAAATGGAGGCCATATCTGTATCTTGTGTTATGGAGTGAAATATGAGAACTAAAAATCCTCTTCAAAGTCAAAGTGAAATAGTTATGAGAGATCTTGTAATGGGAGTCCTTATTCTTTTCTTTCTGGTCTTTATAATCATACCTCTAGCAATTGCTTTAGTCGGTAGTTTCCATAAATGGAATCCACTGATAGGGCAATTTTCGTATGTTGGATCTGATAATTATGTGAGATTGATTCAAGATGAATTATTCTGGAAATCTCTTCTGAATACATTCATATTTTCCGTTGTGGTAATATTCTTTCGTCTTTTGATAGGATTGGCTCTGGCTTATGCAATCTTTTCAAAATTCATCAAATTTAAAAACTTCTTCAGAACTTTATATTTCATTCCTGTTGTAACTCCATTAATAGCTGTAGCATTTGTTTGGAAATTTATGTATAACCCTCAATTTGGATTGTTTGCCCAAGTTTTTAATTCAGATTTGAATTGGCTTAAGGACACCAGAGCAGCATTACCTGCAATTGAGATAATGACTGTTTGGAAGGACACTGGATATGCTGTTGTTCTGTTCTATGCAGCCTTATGTGGACTTCCTCAAGATGTACTGGATGCTGTCAGTATTGATGGTGCCTCATCTTGGCAGAAATTTAGGTATGTGACTTTCCCACTATTGAAGCCAATGACATTATTTGTAGTTATAACCTCAATAATCAGTTATCTACAGGCTTACATACAGGTCATGGTTCTAACCGAAGGTGGTCCTGGAACTGCTACATATCTCTCATCATATATGATATTCAATGAAGCATTTGTTAAATATCACTTTGGATATGCCTCATCTATGTCATTCATACTGTTCATAATAATTGCTGTTCTTACTTATCTATCATTTAAGGTATCTGCAGATAAAGAAGAGGTTAAGTGATGAAAAGTACTAAAATCAAAAAAATTGCTCTTATAGTTATAATGGTTGTTGTTGGTATCATGACAATTTATCCATTGGCATGGATGATGTCTTCCTCCTTTAAAGTTAACAGTGAGATAATTCTAGAAGATCAAACATTTTTTCCAAACAATCCAACGATAAACAACTATGTAACAGCAAGTAAGAATTTCAACTTTTTAAGATTCTTCTTGAACTCGATAATTATTTCGACAGCTGTTACAATAATCGTCGTCTATACAAGTACAATCTGTGGTTATGTATTTGCTAAATATCGTTTCAAAGGAAGGAAATTTCTGTTCTCAATGGTCCTCTCCACTATGATGATTCCATGGTGCGTAACTATAATTCCTCGTTACACCTTGATAGAGTGGTTTGGATGGATGGATACCTACACTGCATTGATCATTCCATTGGCTTTCAATGGATTTGGAATTTTCCTTTTGAAACAGTTTATTGAAGGTATTCCAAATGCTGTTTTAGAAGCTGCTAAAATTGATGGAGCTACTGAATATACAATCTTTCATAAGATAGTATTTCCAATGTCCAGAAGTGGAATCTCCAGTATTGCAATATTTCAGTTCTTGTGGGTCTGGGAAGATTTCCTTTGGCCTTATTTGATTGTAACAGACCAGAAGAAACAACTGTTACCAGTAGCTTTAAAAACTTTCTCAGGACAATATAAAACAGATTATGGATCACTGTTTGCAGCAACAGCATTCTCAATCGTACCTGTATTGGTTGTGTATTTCATCTTCCAAAATCAGTTCATTGAAGGTCTCTCTTCATCTGCTGTCAAAGGATAGGAAAAATTAAATGACAAATTATAGTAAAAATAAGAATGTTATAATCTACAAGCATATAAGAGTTACAGTTCTAACAGAGAGATTGGTGAGAGTAGAATATAGTGAAGATGATAAATTTGAAGATAGATTTACTCAAATAGCTGTGAATAGAGATTTTGATGTTATTGAATATACATCCAGTGTAAAAGATGGCTTCTTAGAGATAAATACAGCTGGATTTTATTTGGAATCAGATGGAGAAAAGCCATCTTCAAATGGTCTCATGATTTCTATAAAGGAATTTCCGTTTCCTTTCAATAAAGATTGGTACTATGGTCAGTCTATTGAAACGTTTGGAGGTACTGCAAGAACTCTTGATGAGTGTGATGGTAGCTGTGAGTTAGGGCCAGGTATCTTTTCAAAAACTGGATATTCTGTAATTGATGACAGTGATTCAATGATAGTAGAAAATGGTGATGTGTTTCCTAGAGAAAAAGAAGCAGTGGACTTCTATTACTTTGGTTATGGTCTTGATTATATAAATGGCATTAAAGATTTTTATAAATTATGTGGAAAGACACCTATGATTCCTCGCTTTGCATTGGGTAACTGGTGGAGTCGTTATCATAAATATACCGAAAAAGAATACTTATCCTTGATGGATCACTTCAAAGAGGAAGAGGTCCCCTTATCAGTAGGTGTTATTGATATGGACTGGCATATTGTTGATGTAGATAAGAAGTACGGAAGTGGTTGGACAGGTTATACTTTCAATCGAAATTTATTTTCATCTCCACATCGTTTTCTTGATGAACTTCATCAGAGAGGTCTCAAAGTAACTTTGAACGAACACCCTGCAGATGGTATCAGAGCTTTCGAAGAAGGCTATGAAGATTTTGCAAAATACATGGGAATTGATCCAAATACTGAAGAAACAGTTCGTTTCAATACAACTTCGAAAAAATACTTAGAGGGACTTCAGAAATATATTCTATCTCCATTGGAAAAATTAGGAGTTGATTTCTGGTGGATGGATTGGCAGCAAGGCAGTCATTCAAGAGTTGAAGGTTTGGATCCCCTTTGGATATTGAATCAGACACGTTTTGAATATTGCAAGAAAAGCGGTAAACGACCAATAATTTTCTCAAGATATGCTGGTATTGGGAGTCATAGATATCCAATTGGTTTTTCGGGAGATACCGTCAGTAGCTGGAAAAGCTTGGAATTTCAGCCATATTTCACAGCAAACGCAAGTAATATAGGGTATGGATGGTGGAGCCATGATATTGGTGGTCATATGTTTGGAAAGAAGGATGATGAACTATCATTAAGATGGTTACAATTTGGAGTTTTCTCTCCAATAATGAGACTTCACAGTACAGATAATGAATTTATGGGAAAAGAACCTTGGAATTATGATTCTGAGATTTGCGAAACCATGAAGAAGTTCTTAAGACTACGTCATAAACTGATTCCTTATCTTTACACCATGAACTACCGGAATAGCGAAGAGGGTTTACCTTTAATTGAACCAATGTATTATAACAATCCGGGAAACATCCCTTCTTATTTTGTAAAGAATGAATACTATTTTGGTACCAGTATTATAGTTTTACCAATTACAGAAAAAATAGATTCTGAATTGAAAATGGCTAAAGCAAAAGTCTGGCTACCTGAAGGCAATTATTATGATTATTTCACTGAATTGAGGTATTCGGGAGATCGAAATATTGAGATGTTCAGAACAATTGATAGCATACCTGTTCTTGTAAGAGAGGGATCAATAATTCCTACAACTGAAGAATATAATACGACAGATAATCCAACTCAACTTACATTAAAAATTTATTGTGGTAAAAGTGGAAGTTTTAAGTTATATGAGGATGATGGGAATGATATGTCTGTATTTACTTCTTATGAATTTGATTGGGAAAATGGTAAATTTTCTATTTTACCTGGAGACGGTTATGTTGAAATATTACCAGAAAAACGAAATTACAAACTTAAATTTATTGGTTCAGAACAGATAGATGAGATCATAATCAATGATGTTCTAACCAAAACTGGTGCAGTAGTAGAGCTTGGAGAGCTTTTTCTTAAGGAAAATGATTATACAACAAGAATTAAAGAAATAGTTAATAGAGCACAAATAGAATTTATTCAAAAGGAAATCATCTCTCATGTGCTAAAGAAGGAAACAGATAAGGGGAGAATCGTATCTCAATTAATTTCAAATGGTGTCAAATATGGTCTATTATCTAGCATATGTGAAATATTGTATGCTGAATAATTAAATATAAATGAAACACGAAAATAATTCATATATTTAAGAGAAAAAAGAACTCATTTCTAATTCTAGATATGAGTTCTTTTATAAAAATTTCAAAATTTACTCTACAGTTACACTCTTAGCCAAGTTTCTTGGATGATCTGGATCATTACCTCTGTTTACAGAGCAATAATAAG
>JBFHKM010000120.1:0-9236 GCA_041595335.1 Sphaerochaetaceae bacterium | reverse complement strand
GTCTGAAGTAGAACACCTGGCTCTTCTTTAAATCTATCAACGTCAATGAGTTGCTTCTTCTCCCACTCTCTCCATTCATGGAGTGTTTTGAATTTGTGAGATGTGGATTTAATTTTAAAGTAATCATCCATCTCAGTCTCACAACTGCATTCTTTGCAGACTGCTTTTTTACCTGATGTATCAAGTGTGTCTATTGAACCACATGATGGACATTTATAAAGAATCTTCTGAAGTCCCTCCACCTGGTGATTGCATTTATATGGTACATGATATCTGTCTTCATATTCATCATGAGAGAAACCTAATTCTTCATTGATGATATTGTTTATCTCACTGATCTTCATGTGTTTGAATTCTTCAGGATGAAGAACTCTTTTTACCTTGACTGTAATTGGCCCTTTTCTCTCAACATTTGACCATCTTGGTTTTCTTGCAAAAGCTCCCTCAAGATTGATGAAAATCACAGGTACTTTGAATATTCTGACAAGCTTTGCAGTTGCAGCATTATCTAGAGGATTGAAATCCCCATCCCATGTTCTGCAACCTTCAGGAAACAGTCCAACGCATTCCTCGTTTTGAAATGCTTTTTTCATTTCATTGATTGTTGATAGATCAGATCTTCCCTGCTGCTTGGCAATACATTTTGCTTGTTTCTCTAAAAGAGAGCCCAGAAGCTTCAGTTTGAATAGATAGGCACCAGTGACCCATCTGACATGAAAAGGAAACAGAAGAGAGATGAAAACAGGATCCAACAGATGGCAGTGATTTGATAGAAGCAAGCACTTCCCATCTATATCATCCAACAATTTCTCATCTTCCAAACTCAACTTATATTTTTTCCCAGCATATATACCGTAAGTATGCTTTGCAAACTTCAGTATAGGTGGATTTCTTTTTCTTATTGCTATTTTCATATAGCTCCTTAATTTTAACTCATTATATCTAAAATCATTATAAACTTATTATCTTACCATTTAATTGATGAATTATCCACTTTTTTTTACTCAATAAACAGCTAAATAAAAAGCTCCTAGAATTTACTGATTGCAGCGACTGATAGATATTACCCATAGCCCGCTCAGATCATTGCAGTTTAAAATGCAATCATAAGCAATTCAAATCTTATAATTCATAACATATAAATAGAAACTCATGATTGATAAGTACACTTGATATTTAAAACCTTATTGATAATAAATATCAATATCTGATTGTAAGTTTAGCATATTTCTAATTAAAAAAAAATAAATCACTAAAAAATACCACAAAAAAAGGCTGCCACCATAACAGCAGCAACCTCAATTTTATAGTTCTACATCTTCATAACATATTTTGAATACTTTAATTCCTTCAATTATGAATTTCTTTTTTACCTCTCTGATAGCATCAACCATTTTTTTTGCCGTACCATCATCTGTATATATTGTGTAGATGAAATTCTCTTCAGGCCAAACTGCATCTCCCATTCTAGGGCTTGATCCACCTCTGCCATGAACATTATTAACTCTTGTATAATAAAATCCATCTTCCACATCATTCAGAGCTTTCTGAATATCTTCCTCTACCGTATTGTTGGCAATAATTTCTAATCTACACATCTATATTTCCTTCTATTCAACATTGCAAATAGCAATGGAGTCACAAATAATGTCATCAATGAGCTCACAACAAGCCCTCCAATAATTGTCTGAGCAATTGGTTGTACCTGTTCTGTTCCAGCTCCACCAAAGAATGCCAATGGAATCATACCCAAAACAGTGGTTGATGCTGACATCAAGATTGGTCTCAATCTACTACCAGCTGCATCAACACATGCCTCTCTCAAGCCATTTCCACGTTTCAACAACAGATTGATGTAATCAACCAGAACAATACCACTGTTTACAACCAGCCCAACAAGAACAACAAGACCTACTGCACTCATCATACTGAATGTGTATCCAGTCAATTTATAGAACCACACAACTCCAATCAACATCAGTGGAATTGAACTCAATACTATGAATGGATCTTTCAATGATTCAAACTGCGCTGCCATGATTCCAAATACTAGGATGATAGCAATTATAGCAATCAGAGATATCTGAGTTGACATGGTGCTTATATCTTCAAAATCACCACTCAATTCATAGGTTATTCCATCAGGAATTACCAACTCATTATCTAGAATGTTTTGAATGTCCTCTTGAGCCTGTGTTGAAGCATATCCATCAACCAGATCACCTGTAACATGAACCACATCACTCTCATCCTCTCTGCTTATCGATATAGGAGATGAAGATTTAACCAATGTTGCAATGTTTGAAACTGCAATTCTTGTTCCATCATCATTTGTTACAAAGATCTTATTCAGATCTGGTATTGTATTTCTATCAGATTCTTGAAGTATCAATTTGACATCAACATCATCACCATTATCTCTGTAAACAGTTGCAGTTGTTCCATCAAGAGAAGCTGCAATTTCGGTACCAATTGAATACATATCAAGACCAAAATCATAGGCTCTGTCTCTATCAATATTCACTTCATACTGAGGAAGACCATCATCCATATCAGTTGCAATATCAGTGATGCCAGGAATTTCATCATCTATCTTATCTTTCAAAACAGATGCAAAATCTGATGCATCATCAAGACTGTCAGATTTGATTATGATATCAACAGGGTCAGCATTGCTCATACCAGGACCAGATGAAGAGAATTCAACTGTTGCACCTGCAAAATCATTGAAGTGATTTCTTATCTGCGCTTTCATCTCATCTACAGTGACACTCTGATCAACTGCATCTGGGAATGTCACATCGATTGTGGATTTATTTGAATATGTAGCAGATCCCATGAAAGAAGATTCTCCAACAGTCACAATGATATTCTCATATCCACCAATCTCTTTTATTTCATCTACAAGAGCGAAGGTATCTCTCTCTGTCTCATCTAGATTTGTTCCAGAAGGCAGCTCCAATGAGATGCTAAGAGAGTCAGTGCTCATAGAAGGAGCCAAGTTGAATCCCATTGTTGTGAATTGATACAATGAAATGATCAAAGTCAGCAGCACGAGAATCAAGACCTTACCCTTGTGATCAAACAGTGCATTCAGATGTTTTTTGTATCTGAGATCTAAATTGGTGAATTTATTCTCAAAGAATTTATCAAGCTTGGCCAAACTCTTATGCTGAATTGGCTTCTGAGTTCTTGTGTACACCTTCAGATAGTTTGCAGACATTGTTGGAACAAATGTAAGTGCAACAATCAATGATACAACCAAGGCGATGGCTATTGTCCATGATAGAGCTGCAAGCATTGTACCAAATCCCTGCAGATTGTCTGAAAACAATATAATTGGAATGAATACACAGATTGTAGTCAGAGTTGAGGCTGTGATTGACATCATCATCTCACGTGTTCCAAGCACTGCAGCAGATTTTAATTTTGTTCCACGTTCTCTGAATTTGAAAATATTCTCCTGAACAACAATTGAGCAATCAACTACCATTCCAAGCCCGAGTATCAATCCCGTCAATGTCATTAGGTTCAACGAGAGTCCCTTGAAATACATGAACAGTATTGTGATGAATATTGAAATAGGAATTGAGAGTGCAATGATGATTGTACTTGACCAGTTTCTTAAGAACAAGAAAAGGACAATCATTGCAAGAAGAACGCCTTCTATCAATGCAAGGTAAGTTTGATTCATTACAGCTGATATTTCAGTTGAATCATCAGATATAACTGATAATTTAAGACCATCTGGCAGCTGGCTGTTTATTGAAGCCAGTGAATCTTGAACAGTACTTGATACTTCAACACTGTTGGCATCAGATTCTTTTGTAATTGACAGTTCAACACCGGCCATATCATTTATATATACTCTATTGGATTCATCTTCATAGCCCAATTGTACATCTGCTACATCCTTGAGAAGCACATCATCTTTAACAATTACATTTTCAATCTCCTCAAGAGATGAGAACTGCTCATCAGTTCTTATGATGTAGTCCTTATCCCCCACTGCAATATCACCAGAGCCTATCTGATAGTTCTGATCATCAAGGACGGCTGCAACATCTGAAAGTGATATATCATATGCTTCAAGTCTGTTCTGAGAGACAGACACCTTAACAATTTCCTCTTGACCACCTGCAACTGAAACAGAGGATACTCCACTCAATCTCTCAAGCAAAGATTCAACTTGATCTGTGGCCACATCATGCAATTCATTCTGTGATAGATTGCCTTCAAGAGCCAATGTCATGATTGGCATATCATCAGAGCTCATTTTGTAAAGGACAGGAGTTGAAGCATCATCAGGAAGACTGTCGATCACCTGATCTCTTTTATCTCTGATATCATTTGCTGCATCATCAAGATCTTTAGAATAATCAAATTCAAGATTGATGATGGAAACTCCTTCAGCTGATGTTGATGTGATGGTATCCAAATCACTTACATTTGATAGTTGTGATTCAAGTACCTCAGTTACATTCTGCTCCACATCTTCAGGAGCAGCTCCACTGTATGTTGTACTTACCATGATCACAGGTCTATCTGAATCAGGAAACAGTTCCACTGGAATTTGAGGTACCAGAAAACATGCAAGCCCAATCAAAATGGCAAATATAATTACAACAGCTACAGGGCGATGCACTACGGTTTTTGTTAGATTCATCAAGTTCTCCTTATTCTTCTGTTACTGTTACAGCAGATCCATTTTGAATCATGCTCTGTCCACGTGTTATCACTTCATCGCCGACATTCAAACCAGATAAGATTTCAATTCGGCCATCAATTTCCAATCCAGTTTCAACATAGCTGAGTACTGCTTCACCATCTGATGCAACATATACATAGGTACCATCATCATCAGTTAGCAAGCTTGTAGATGGAATTGAAATTGTGCCCTCTCTCACTTCAGTGATCAATTTGACAGATCCAAACATTCCAGATTTGACAATATTATCAATGTTCTCATCAAGTGCAATTTTGAATTCCAACGTCCTAGAAGAACTATCGAGGACAGGAGAGATCTCCACAACAGTTCCTGTAAATATGACATCATCATAAGAGATGAAGGTGATCTCTGCTGTCTGTCCAAGCTTTATAGAAGACATGTATTTCTCTGATACCAAGCAATCCAATTCAAGGTCTTTTAGATCTCCAACTGTAGCAATGGGAACTGAAGTTGATGAGATTGTATCTCCAACATCAAAAGCTATATCTGTGATTGTGCCATCAATTGTTGATGTAACTGGATTCACTGAATAGTTCTGACCAGGTTGTGATGGATCGACTTCTGCAATGGTCTGTCCTTGTGTTACATAATCTCCCAAAGACACATTCAAAGATTTCAGCTTTCCAGAGATATCTGGATAGATTGATACGCTCTTTGCAGCTACAACATCACCATTGAATTTGAGATAATCTGTCATTGTTGATTCAGAGACCTCTTCAACATTGACTGCATAGGCCACAATCTCACCTGATTGCTCACCACGCATCATTGACTTCTCTGTCTCCTTAAAAAAGAAGCTGTATATTATTGATGCTGCAACTGCAGCAATCAATATCATTAAAACGATTCCAGTTTTTTTATGTTTTGTATTTGTTTCACTCATTTGTCAGTCCTTGTTTGTTTCTAGTTTTTTAAATTTGTATTGCTGCTTTTATTTCATCAGTCGATGCATTGAGTGCACTCTCAAGATCTAAAATTGCAGACAGATAGTTGTATTGGCTTGTCAAAAGATCTTGCTTTGCAGAGAACAATGTATTTTGAGCATCTTCGAGATTCAAAAGTTCTGTTGTTCCTAATTCATATGCTCTCTCTGTTGCATCATAAGTTTTTTGTGAGATCTCTATTGCAGTCTTGCAGATTTCCATATTCTCTTGATAACCTTGTATCTCAAGAACCAATGTTTTTATTTCCTTCTTGGCCTCTTCAACAACACTTTTATAATTCAACTGAGATTGCTCAACACTCTTTTTTGCATCTGATATCGCTACATCCTCTTCAGAACCCTTGATGTATGAGTTCAAAGGAATGGAAAGTGTCGCAGTTATTGATGCACTGTCGCTCCAGTCTGAATCAAATAAATCTGAATTGGAGAGGCTGTAATCAAAGCTCAATGAGAGAGATGGAGAGATATCAGTTGCCTTCTCGATGTTCAAAAGAGACTGCTCAACTTCTGTTGATTTTTGAGCACTCTCAACATCCAAACGCTTTGCTAAAAAGCTCGTGATGAGAGAATCATCATCCAGTTCCAATATTTCAACATCAAGAGTTCCCTCAAGTTCAACTTCCTGATCAAGATCAATTCCTAAGAGAGATTTGAAAGACATCATCTCTGTCTTGTACTCAGTGTTTGCAGTTGTGTAATCTGGTTTCAAGTTCTCATATGTACTCTGTGCCTCAAGAACCTCAAGTTCAGAAACAAGACCATTGCTGTATTCAACTTCCATCTGCTCCCATCTTTTCTTAGCGAGATTGAGATTCGACTCTGTCAGATCCAAACTCTGTTTGTTGGCAATCAGATAATAATAAGCTTTCTTTACATCTGCTTTTAACTCTTCTTCATCGGATGCATACATCAGAGCCTGTGCTTCATATGTGAGCTCATCATATTCCATGTAATAACGATCATATTTATTGAGCGTCACACTCGACAGTAAAGAACCTGTTATGCTGATCTCATTTTCCACTGAGCTATCAACAATACCACTTGTGCTGTTAGCAGAACCTTCAATAGAAAAATCTGGTAACATCACATTCCAACTGTTGTCATTTTGGTATTCGGCTTTCTTTAAATCGAGAAGAGAAGCCTTCAAGTCATAATTCTGTTTCAGTGCCAAACTTACAGCACCATCCTCATTCAATACCAATGGCTCTGCAGCGATAGCTGCAATTCCAAATAATAAAAATAATAGAATAGATAGATGTTTTTTCATTATACCTTCCTTAATATTTGCTTTTTCTTAGCATCTGTCGAAGGATAATTCATCAATTGATTCATTCTCAATGAGAAAGGTAATATTGAACAATGACTTTAGTCATGGAAAAAAAATTTCAATTGTGTAATTATGAAAAGAAATGAAAGATAAAAAATATTCAAACAAAAGAAATTTAAGATTATTTATTGTACTGCTGTACCAACTTCTGGGACTTCCTTTCCAATTTTGGATGATGAATGACCGTCCCAATCAACTCCATGATCTGCTGACAAAGCTGATGCTTTTCAGCATTTTTGTGGTATTTGAAATTATAGAATATCTGATGGAATATCCATCAAAGAACAGAAGACCTGTAAAATTCTTATTTTTAATAAGATTTCTCACCATCTCTGCAGCTTTTTTCTACAATTACATCACCGTTGGTTTCATTGATCCGTATCTCTATACGTTCGTAACCCTTATTGTTTTTTATTCTTATTTTGTATTTCCTGGGAAACTTAGCATAACAATCACAGTAGTTCTGACTTCCTTGACCATTTTTTTTGATACAAGTAATTTTTTGCATTCCAACTTGGAACTTTATTATGGATTGCTTTTGATTGTTCAAAGAACAATCACCATATTGATTTTCTATTTATTTGCTAAATTCTGGGATGCAGATAGAACTGTCAGCTACAAAAATGACCAGCTTCTATCAGCTCTGAATGCAAGAGAGGAAGAGCTAAAAAAATATGCAAGAGAGATTGCAAAGACCTCCATTCTTGAAGAGAGAACAAGGATTGCTAGAGACATGCACGATAGTGTTGGTCACTCACTGACTGCCATACAGATACAGCTCAGAACCGCTGATGCCTTCTTGGATATCGACAGAGATAACTGCAAAAAAGCAATTGATTCTGCTTTAGAAGTTGCATCAAACAGTCTTCAAGATACAAGAGCTGTTTTGAATGATCTGAGAGAACCTGAAAAACATTTCTCATTGAAGATGAAAATCAATCCCATCATAACAGTGTTGAAACAGAGTGGAATCAAAGTTGAAGCATCAATCTCAGACGACAATGACAATATGAATTATGCATCACTCATTGCACTATTGAGATTTGTACAGGAAGGAACAACAAATATAATCAAGCACTCAGAAGCAACTGAGGTTAGGATAGTTCTCACCTACAGCAGAGATGAGGCAATTCTTTCAATTGAAGATAATGGTGTTGGCTTTGATATCAACAATCTTTCAAAAGATGGTATGGCGGATGGCATGGGACTTCATGGTTTGATTGAGCGTTTTGAATTGATAAGAGGAAATATTGTGATAACAAGCTCTCCTCAAAAAGGAACAAAAATTGTAGCAAATGCTCCAAAAGATCCTGTTAAATTAATCGGAGATAAAAATGAATCCAATTAAATTGTTGATAGTGGACAACCAAGTTTTGATAAGAGAGGGTCTTGCTTCTCTTTTAGGTTTCAGAGAGGAAGTTGAGGTTGTGGGTACTGCTCAAAATGGAGTGGAAGCAATTCGATTGACAGATTCATTGAAGCCTGATGTCATCTTGATGGACATAAGAATGCCTGTCATGGATGGAATTACAGCACTCATAAAGATAAAAAAGACAAATAAAAACATCCCTATAATCATGCTGACTACATTTGATGATGATGAATACATATTGAAATCTCTTCAAAATGGTGCAGCAGGATATCTTCTTAAGGACATTCCAACTGATGATTTGGTAAGAGCACTGCAGCAGGTTGCCAATGGAACATTCCAGGCCGCTGATGCAGTCATAAAACGTCTTGCAAACATACTCAGCGATGAGGAGAAATCTTACAGCAAAGATCCAAATCTCGATTTATTGAAGGAGTGCTACGATGAACTCACCGATAAAGAGAAGACCATATTTAAGAGCCTTGGATTGGGAAAGACAAATAAAGAAATTGCAAATCAGATGAATTTAACAGAAGGTACTATCAAGAACTACATGACAAACATTCTTGCAAGCTTTGATATGAGAGATAGAACTCAGCTGGCACTTCTTGCCTTCAAAATGGGATATGGTAATTAGAAAATGAAGTTATATATGCAATCATATTTCAAATAACAATTCTTTCTGACTTCTTCACTATGGTTGCGGCGGACCTTTTTTCAATATTTTTGGTTGCTATTCTATTGCAATGGACTTAATATTAACGGAAGGTGTGAATAAATGGATGATCTAAAAAAGAACGAAATACTCAAAGACAGGCAGATTACAAAATTTAGACTGTATGGATTCTTCAAAAATTTAAAATTTTTT
>JBFHKM010000119.1:0-9592 GCA_041595335.1 Sphaerochaetaceae bacterium | reverse complement strand
GAGATTATTACATGAATAAGAAAATAGTATTGACAGTATTACTTACAGCTTTTGTAGCTTCATTTGCATTTGCAAGTGGCTCAAAGGAGAGCAGCGACACAAGTTCCAAAAGTACAGAAAAGAAAACTGAAATGTTACTTTGGCTTCCGCCTTTTGCAAGTGGAGATGCTTTGGATGAACAGTTCTGGGCAGAAACATTGGAGCCGTGGGAAGCTGAAAATAACGTAGATTTATCAATAGAAATCACACCTTGGGGTGGATATGAAGAGAAGTATTTAACAGGATTTGCTTCAGGTGATGGACCGGATGTTGGTTATATGTACATGCAGATGTTCTATGATTACATTCAAATGGGTGCTCTAGAAGATTTAGATAAATATTTCTCACAGGAAGAAAGAGACAACTATTATTACTACGAATCAGGTAGAATGATGGGTGGTGAGTATGCACTGCCATTTGTTGTTGGTAATGCCAGAGTTATGTTTGTTAACCAAGATATATTGGACCAAGCTGGTATCACAGAATTACCTCAGACATGGGATGAATTCATTGAAGCTTGTTTGATAATCAAAGAGAAGGTACCAGGTGCTGTTCCATTTGCACAGTCATGGGCAGATCCTTCAATTGGTATTCTTGATGACAACTTCTATCCTTATTTCTGGCAAGCTGGTGGCCAAATCTACAACGATGAAGGCACTCAGTTAGCTCTAGAAGACAATGATGCTGCAATCACTGCTGCAACATTCCTACATGACTTGAGATTCAAATATGACATCGTAGATGAATCACAGCTTGGTCTTACAAATGCATCAGATGCTTTCAAAGCAGGTAATGTAGCATTTGCAAATCTTGCAGCAAACAAAGCAAAGACAATGGATGAAGAGGGAATCAACTGGACATTCATTCCAAGTTTGAAAGAGAAGACAGAGGGTATCTGGGTTGCAAGTGATGCATTGATCATGAACAGCGCTTCAGAGAATAAAGAATTGGCAGCATCTCTTATGAAATATATCACAAGTGCTCCTGTTATGACTGCATTCCACAATGATGTATCTCAGTTCTCTCCAATCTCAAAGGATGAGGAATACAATGATTATCCTGCATTCAAGGATATGTATTCAAACAAAACAGAATTCTTCCACACATTGCCAGTTGCAAAAGCTTCATCTTCAATTTCTGATAACCTCAGTAAGAACTTACAGTTGATGATGATGGGTGAGATATCACCAGAAGAAGCAATAAGCAGAACTATGGATTACAGTAAAAACGTTCTTTAATAAAGCTCTTGTTTATAACAAATTAATGGTAGATGAAAAGAGAGATCTTTTCATCTACCTATTCTAAATCAAAGACAGACATCGGGAGAAATATGAAAAAGAAACAATCAGACAGAATTATGGGATATGCTTATATACTACCAAGTTTGATACTTATAAGTATATTTGCGATCATTCCAATATTTATGAACATTTATTATAGCTTCACTCAATATAACATTTTAACTCCACCACAGTGGATTGGTCTTGATAACTACAAAAGATTATTCAGTGATCCTTATATATCATCATCTTTAAAAAATACAATTATATTCACTCTAGTTACAGTTCCTGTACAGAGCTTTCTATCACTTGTGATTGCAGCCATACTTGCAGCTCAATTCAGAAATAAACTTGGTGAAGCTATAAGAAGTGCTCTATTCATACCTGTTATTGCATCAGCTGTTTTGGTTGGAACAATATTCTCATTATTCTTAGAACCTTCAGGACTCATAAACTCTGTATTGAATGCAGTGCATCTTGATTCTGTTAACTGGCTTGGTAATGGTAAGACAGCTATGTTCAGTGTCTCCATGGCAACAATCTGGAAAAACGTTGGATACTTCTTGGTAATATTGTATGCCGGAATTTTAGACATTCCTGTATCTTACTATGAGGCTGCAGAAGTTGATGGTGCAAGTGCATTGCAGAAGTTCCGTCACATAACAGTTCCAAGTCTATCACACGTTATATACCTTGTGATAACACTTGGTACAATCTGGTCATTCCAGGTATTTGATATGGTGTACACCATGACAAATGGTGGTCCAGGAATGTCCACGGTAACACTTGTTCTTACAATTTATAATTCAGCATTCAAAGGTTTCAGCATGGGATATGCTGCTGCAATTGCTCTTCTTATGTTCGCTCTTGTACTTATTGTTCAGCGTTTGGAAGCAAAACTGTTTGATAAGGAGGATAATTAAAAGATGAAAAAAGAAAATATAATACTGAGAAGATTTGTAGCAGTTGTTCTTGTGATATCTGCACTGGCAGCCGTATTTCCATTCATTTACATGGTCCTCATATCGCTGACTCAGAAAGATACACTCAACTTTGATTTCAATTTTGCAACAATGAGCTTGATAAATTACGATAGAGTTATAAACAACTTCCATCTGATGACAAACTTGAAGAACAGCATAATTGTAACCACATCTGCATGCATACTGAACGCACTGTTCAGCTCAATGGCAGCCTATGCCTTTGCGAAGAAAGATTTTCCTTTCAGAAAGCAGATATTTGCTGTATTTATTGCAACACTTGTTATTCCAGGTCAGGTAACAATGATTCCTGTATTTGTTATAATGAGATCTCTTGGTCTCATGAACACATATCCAGCTCTAATCTTACCAATCATAAACGCATTTGGTGTGTTCCTTGTAAGACAGTTCATGGTCAGTGTTCCTGATGATCTGTTGGATGCAGCTAGAATTGATGGCTGTGGTGAGAACAGAATATTCTTCACAATCGTATTGCCATTGGTTCAACCTGTTTTGGTATCTCTTACAATCTTCACATTCATTTCAAGTTGGAATGATTTCTTGTGGCCTCTTGTAATTGCATCCAAACCTGCAGTCAAAACCCTGACACTTGCAATTGCATCACTCAAAGGCAGCTACTCAACAAACTACGGTCTTGTTATGGCTGGCTCCACATTTACATTTATTGTACCATTCTTGCTCTACATATTCCTTCAGAAGCAGTTTGTAGAGGGAATCGCTCTGAGTGGTATAAAAGGATAGTACTATGAATATTGAATTTTATTTAACTGACTCTCTTGAGAAGGTATTCCCTTCTAAAAGGGCAAGAGCTATGGATATCAGAGAGTTTACTTTATTGAAAGGTGAGGAGTTGAACTTTCAACTCGTCTACAAAATAAATGAAGTGGATATGTACACACGAGCTCGATATTACGAAGTTGAGGTGATCTCTGAGTTAGATGGAATTAAAATCTATGATGTTGATTTGATTCCTTCTCAGTATCTTGCAACAAGCAATCGTGATAGATTCTACATTGATACAGAGCCTGGTCTATATCCTGATCTTCTCTCTCCATTTGAAGGTTCAATAAAACCAATGGACCAGCAGTACAGAGCACTGTGGTTCAATCTTGATAGAGAGTCCAACAGAGTGGATGGAACCTTTGATGTTGAGATAAAGCTCAAGGAGTACATTCTCTCAGATAAAACAGGCGAGAGAGTGTACCACAGTGATATGAATCACAGCATCTTCCTGAGTGTTGAGGTTCTAGATAGATCAATAAAAAAACTTGACCTTCTTCATACAGAATGGATGCACACAGATAGCATTGCAAATTATTATGGCGTTGATGTCTTCAGTGATAAATACTGGGAGTATGTAACAAAATTCATCAGATTTGCATCAAAACAGAGCAGAATAAACACACTTCTGACTCCTATATTCACTCCACCTCTTGATACTGATATAGGAGGAGAGAGACTTACTGTTCAGCTTGTTAAGATCTATCATGATCAATATGGGTATGATTTTGATTTTGGAAATCTTGAGAGATGGTGTGCTATATGTAAAGAAGAGGGCATTGAATATCTTGAGATGGCTCATCTTTTCACTCAGTGGGGTGCAAAGAAAACACCTAAAATTGAAGTTGAGGAGAATGGTGAGATAATAAAGAAATTTGGATGGCATGTTAATGCAACTGATGAGAGATACAGAGAATTTCTTGTATCATTCATTCCTCAATTGATAAGAGCCCTAGATAGTTATGGCTATGACAAGAATCACCTATTCTTCCACATCAGTGATGAACCAAGTGATGAGCATCTTGATGATTATCTCTCTGCAAAGAACATGGTCTCTGATCTACTTGAAGGATGCAACATCATAGATGCTCTCAGCAGCTATGAATTCTACAAGAGAGGTGTTGTCGATATTCCTGTTCCTTCCAACTCTGCAATAGAACCATTTGTTGGTCACTGTGATTTTCAATGGGTCTATTACTGCATCGCTCAAGGAAACCTTGTTCCAAATCGTTTCTTTGCAATGCCAAGCTACAGAAACAGAATCATGGGAACTCTTATGTATCTCTACAATGTAAAAGGATTTCTTCACTGGGGATTCAATTACTACTACAATGAGAACTCACGCTCAAGCATAAATCCTTTCATAACAAGTGATGGCGAGAGAGGTTTTCCTTCAGGAGATCCCTATCTTGTATATCCCGGTGAGAATGGAGAGGTGCTTACATCAATAAGAAATCAAGTTCAGCTTGAAGCATTTGATGATTACATGATCTTGAAGATGGTTGAAGATAAGATTGGAAGAGATAGAACAGTGGCAATAATCATGGAGAACAACTCAACTAAGATGAGCTTCACAGATTATCCTTTTGATTCAGACTATCTCATATCTTTGAGAGCAAAATTGATTGATGTACTGAAGTAGTTTCAATTAAAATTATAAATGAGAGATATGATCCTCCTGGCAATGCTGGGAGGATTGTTTTATTGAGAAGATTGAATGGAAAATAAAAGATCTCAGAAAGCAGATGTTTCTGAGATCTAGAATAGAATTAAATATAATCAATATCTTCCTGTTATGAACTACTTACAGGACAGATGTTCAATTATCCTTTCACACCTGTTAGAGCAATTCCCTCTACAAAGTATTTTTGAAGAGCAACGAATATTATTATAACAGGCAATGTTGCCATTGCAGCACCAGCCATGATCTGGTTGTAGTAAATTCTGTTTTGACCCTGCAGAAGAGCAATACCAACAGAAAGAACTCTAGATTTATCGCTTGAGCTGATGATCAGAGGCCATAGGTAATCATTCCATGAATACATGAGAGTGAAAATTAAAAGTGATACCAGACCTGATGTTGAGATAGGAAGGTAGAGCTTTTTAAAACATCCAAAGTATGAGCATCCATCAATTCTACCTGCTTCTAGAAATTCATCTGGAAGTGATAGGAAGAACTGTCTCAATAGGAACATACCAAATGCACTGAACATACCAGGAATAGCAACACCAAGTATTGTATCAACCAAATGCAGTTTCATCATTATGAAATAGTTTGGAATCAAGATCATCTGGGTTGGAACCATGAGCACAGATAACAGAATCATGAATACAAGATTTTTTCCTTTGAAACGCATCTTTGCAAATGCAAAAGCACTCATTGAACAGAAAGCAAGTTGAGCAACTGTTCTTATGACAGTTACAATAATTGTATTTGCAAAATGGTGTGCAAATGGAATTATTTTAACTACTGCTCTGTAGCTATCAAGGTTTGGATTCTTTGGCCAGAAATCAGGTGGAACTTTTGTCAATTCTGATATTTCCTTCAAAGAGGAGATTACCATCCAGATAAAAGGCATTGATACAAGCAGACCAAATATCAGAAGAATCACGAAATATATAATTCCACGTGTTTTAGATAATTCTTTATGCATAATGTACCCACTTTTTTTGTAATTTGAATTGAGCTGCTGTAATTATCAAGATAATTAAGAACAGAACAAATGATTGAGAAGATGCATATCCCATTTTGAAGTAACTGAATCCATTCTGATAGATTGAGAGAACCACAGTTGTTGTTGCATTTTTCAATGCAGCAGGTGGAGCGTCTCCTCCTAGAATAATGGATACAGAGTCAAATACTTGGAAACATCCAATCAATTGAGTTATGACAATGAAGAACAGAGTAGGTGTCAATAAAGGTAATGTGATTGAGAAGAACTGTCTTGTTTTTGATGCACCATCAATTTTTGCTGCTTCATAGTACACTGGTGAGATACCTTTTATGCCTGAGATGACAATAATTAAATCATATGCAACCGCAGTCCAAATACCTATCATGGCAACTGATATCAGAACAAAGTTCGGATCTGATATCCAGGATACACTTGGTATGTTGAATATGCTCAAGAAGTTATTGAGCAGTCCATAATCTCTATTCAGCAACCATTTCCATACAAGAGTTGCAGCAACGGGCATTGTCATCAGTGGCAAGAAGTACAATGTTCTCAGCTTTTCAACACCAAAGATTCCATCATTGGCAAGTGCAACGCCAAATATCAAAACGAGAATAATAATTGCTGGAACAACCATCAAACTATAATATAATGTGTTTCTTAAAGAATAAATGAAAGTTTGATCTGTCAATAAAGTCTGAAAGTTGGCAAAGCCTACATACTTCAATTTGGACAAACCATCCCATTTATAAAAAGCTAAAACAACAGAACATACAATCGGTATTAAATAAAAAATAAGCAATCCCAAAGCATTCGGCAATATCATTAACCATCCTTGAGTTCCTTCTTTTCCAAAAAAGGTTGATATCTTTTTGTTTTTCATATTCTATCCTTAGTCGAGATTTATGACCACCAGAGGTCTCTCTGGTAGTCATATATTTGAAATTCGTTTATTCCTGTGAGAGAATTTTGTTTGTTTCTGCAGCAATCTTATTCATTGCTTCATCTGAAGATGTTGTACCAGTAAATGCATCTTTGATAGCACTTACTTCATAGTTCATCCATTCTGAAGTGTTGCTTGAGAAAGGATAAGGATATGAGTATTCAACAGCATCGATGAATACCTGAAGATTGTATTCAGGAATTGCATTCACCCAATCAGTTGCCATTCCTTCATATGCAGGAATTACAATACCAGATTCTCCAATTACCTTGTTGAATTCTTTAGAAGTTAAGTATTGGATGAATTTGAATGTTGCTTCAGGGTGCTTTGTTTTAGCATAACCTGTCCAACCCAAACCATGAATGATAACTTTTCTTTCGTTTGTGTTAGGTGATTTTGGAATCGCAACAAAGTCTGCTTTGTCTCCAAGTGTGTCTCTGATCAGAGGAGCTGACCAGTCACCACATGTTGTCATTGCAACTCTACCACTGGTGAATAGATCTAAAGGACTGTTTACCTCAAGCATTGTCTGTCCATCAGGTGAGACACCATATTTGTAGATCATATCAACTAAGAACTGCATTGCTTCTTTGCTTTCTTTTGTATCAAAGCCAGAAGATTTTTTGTCATCACTGATGATGTAACCACCATTAGATGCAATGAAGTTGTAATAACCTGATTGGTTCTCATAGCTAGCCATGTAACCATACTGCTTACCATCATCAGTATCTTTAGTTAACTTCTTAGCTGCAGCCAATAAGTCATCCCAAGTCCAATCAGCTGTAGGGTAATTTAAACCTGCTTCATCAAATAAAGCTTTGTTGTAAACCATAGCAATTGTATCGTAGTTCTCAGGAATGGCATATAAGTTGCCATCTTTTGTGAATAGGTCAATAAGAGTGCTTGGATATTTTGTTATATCAACATTGTTCTCTGCAACATAATCACTCAGGTTCAATAGCAAGCCGTTGTTTGCATATTTAGGGAATGTTGGAACATTCATCCAGAATACATCAGGAGCAGTGCCTGCAACTGTTGAAGTCTGCAGTTTCTGCCAATACTGTGCCCAAGGTACAATTGAAGATTCAACTGTGATGTTTGGATTTGCAGCTTCAAAGTTCACAATAGCTTGATCAATTACAGGCTTTTGAACATTGTCCCAATACATCACATTGATTGTTACTTTTTCGTCAGCACTATCTTTTTTTTCATCGCTTCCCTGTGCAAACACAGCAGAAGTGGAAATCATAGCAACAAGTGCCAACACCAATAATAATTTTTTTTTCATAAAAAACTCCTTCTCTATAATATTATCAATCTCTCTTTTAGAAATTAATTGTCGTTCCTTCTTCCATTGCCTTCTGTGCAGCAAAAGCCAATTTGTGAGATTGAAGTGCTTTCTCAATTGATGCATTCAAAGGGAAATTCTCCTTGTCCTTTAGATGTGCAATGATCTCTTGAGTGAAACCTTCATCACCACCACCATGAGTATCATCCAAATCAGAATGAAGCTTCACATGGCTTATGACTCTCTTCTCTCGTGTTTCAAAGTTGATTATCTGCAATTCATCATCAATCATCTCTCCAATGATCTCACCTTTCTCCATCATCACCTTGATGGTTCTTGATGTCTCCTGAGTGAAAGCACTCATTGTGAGTGCAACAGTTATGTTGTTATCAAAGTTCATTGATACCAACTGATGTTCAGTCATATCGTTATCGCAATCAAAAACACAGACTCCATAAGGACCTGTCTTCAGTGCTTCAGTGATTCCTTCGGTTGTTAAATCTGTAGTCAAGATGTTTGTTGGCCAACCTACATCTCCAGTCAGATAGATTTTAGGTCCATAATATGGACATTCTTTTCTGTGAGGACATCCATCAAGACATCTGTGAGGAGCATCTTTTGGTCTGTTTTTTGAGGAAAAATATCCTTTTGTACCATAGGAAGAGAGACTTTTGCAATCAGAACCTGTGAGATAAAGCAATATATCCAAATCATGGCAGCATTTTGCAAGAATCATAGGAGTAGATTCTGCTTCACTGTGCCAGTTACCTCTAACAAAGCTATGAGAGTAGTGTATGTTTCCAACATTCTCTCTGTGATCAATTCCAACAACCTTTCCAAGCTCTCCACTGTCGATGACTTTTTTGATTGATTCAAAGAAAGGAGTGTATCTGAGTACATGTGCAACAGCTACGCTCACACCTTTCTTTTTAGCAGCATCAGCTATAAGAGTGCATTCTTCATAGGTTGGTGCAATAGGTTTCTCTAGAAGTAGGTCATAACCCATTTCAATGGCAGCAAGAGCTGGTTCTGTGTGCATCTGATCTTGTGTGCAGACACATACCAAATCTGCAAATTTCTCTCGTTTGAAGACCTCTTTCCAGTCTGTGAATATATTCTCTTCTTTGACCTTGTGGTCATGAACAAATTCTGCTCTACGTCTGTCATCAGGGTCTGCTACAGCAACACACTGTATCTCTCCTGGATTCTGTAATGCATATTTACCATATGTATTTTGGCCTCTGCCACCGGCACCTAATATTATTGCTTTTATCGGATCTCTCATCTATAAAAACCTCGCTTTTAATACTTTATAGAAAAATATTACACTACATTTTTTGATTAGCATAGCAAAAAAAATCGGCTATTTTTGATAAATTCGTGCTATAATTGATATGAATTCATGTGAAAATCAATTCACACAATATCTTCTCAAAGACATCTCTCTAATTCGATCTGCATCTATTTCATGAGGTTTCATTTCATTTTTGATTGAAAGAGACTTGCATGAATCTAATTGAAAAAAATGAGTAAAATGGTATTTTAAATTGATGAGGTTTATTATTTCAGTTATTTTATTGTAACTG
>JBFHKM010000118.1:0-9717 GCA_041595335.1 Sphaerochaetaceae bacterium | reverse complement strand
GTACATTTGAGTGCTCTCACCTAGGCTCATCGTTTCAACAATCCCCACTTTATCACTCATATAAAACGAATAATCTCAGCTCTCATTGTTGTTGACTGAAGCTAAAATTATTCGAATATTTTAAGTTAAAAAATAGGAATAATTAAGGTCTACTTCTTCATAGCACCATCTCATTGATATCAAAAAATACCTTAAAATAACGTCATTAAATATATGTTTATATAATTTTTATTGATTTTTTTTATTAATTTTCAATTTTTTTTCAACCCAAAAAGCAGTTAATTATTTGTCTGGTATGGAGACAGTGCTTGAGAAGGACATTTTACCCACAGCACACTCAAAAAATAATGCGCAAAATTACCTGAACATAGTTGACGTAAAAAGGGTATTTTGATATGTTAATGCTCAGAGCCGAGGTGGTGGAATTGGTAGACACAAGGGACTTAAAATCCCTTGTCCGTAAGGGCGTACGAGTTCAAGTCTCGTCCCCGGCATCTTTTGTTTTTTATCTATTTGAACAAAATCAAAAATAAATAGTTAATCTATACTTAATGTGTTAGATTCGCCGAGGTGGTGGAATTGGTAGACACAAGGGACTTAAAATCCCTTGTCCGTAAGGGCGTACGAGTTCAAGTCTCGTCCCCGGCATAAACTGAGCAGTACTTTTTAAGTAGTGCTTTTTTTATACCCAAATCCTTTGAATTTTGGGGTCATGCACTCATTTGAGAACTGCCCCACACTCTTCAATGCCACTTATTTCATAATTTCCAATTTGATATCTGATTTACTTTTTATTTCAATCTTTCTATCATAGCAGTATTAAAATTCAAGGATTAAAATATATGTCGAAAAATAAAAAGAAATCTAATGAAAAACGAATGAGAGCACTGGAAAATTCAACAGTAAAAGATCTTCTTTACACAGATTCTCATTTTCATTATACAGGAATGCTTGAAGCTTCCGCTAAAATAGAGAGTGACAAAGAAGCAAGCACTGATCCTTGGATGAGAGGGGATGCAATCTCAAATCTTATGAATTCAGAGAATTTCCAAGGAATGGACATTGGAACCAACTTTGATGATTTACCAAAGAGATACAATCTTTTGAAAGATCATTCAAGAATACATCTTTCAGCTGGTATTGGACCATGGGGTGCTGATAGAGAAGAGAGTGTTGATTTTCAGATCAATAAATTCAAAGAGAACATTGAAAAGTATCCTATTTCAGCTATAGGCGAGATAGGTCTTGATTACTATTGGAATTACGGGACTCCTGAAAAACAAGAGGAGCTTTTGTTGAGACAGCTAGAGATATCAGAAGATATGCATCTTCCAATCATAATTCATACTCGAGACGCTGATGATGCAACAATAAAAGTATTGCAAGAAAGAACCTTTAAATACGGTGGAATCATTCATTGCTTCTCTGGTTCAAGAGAGCTCTGTGATGTAGCACTGAGCAGAGGATTTTTGATTTCTTTTGCAGGTCCAATAACCTACAAAAAAAATGAAGAGCTTCGTGAAATTCTAAAAGATGTTCCACAGAGCTCCTTATTATTGGAGACAGACTCTCCATATCTTCCTCCAGAACCTTTCAGAGGAAAGTACAACACCCCCACTTTGATTCCTTTGGTCTATGAAAGAGCAAGTGAGATCAATAAAGTTTCGATTCAAGAGCTTTCCAAAATTGTATCAAAGAATTTTTTAGACCTGCTTGGTAATCCCAAACGCCTTGATTCAGAGTGATCTGTCCAATCTCTCTCTGCTGCTCATCGAACAGAGGAGAGAGATCTGTATAAATGACGCTGTCAATTTGATTGCGTTTTACCGTCTCTCCTAAATTGGCAGGAATTGTATAAAGAAATGTATCATCAGATGCAACAAACTCACTCAACAGAGTGGAACCTGTAAATACAATGTTATTGATTCCTTCACTCTTGATCTTCTTTATTTTAGATAGAGCAAATTGCTTGAGCTCATCTCCGTCAAGGTCTATGTGAGTCAGACCTGCATTTCCATATTCTTTTATAAAATCTTCTGCTCGCTTGTCACTTAAAGGCCAAGATTTATCACTTATTATATATAGTGGTAAATTCTGCTTCTTCAATTTATCTGCCGCAGCAATCCATCCATTATTATTCTCATCTAAAAGAGCATTGATAACATTTTTATTGTTTGATTCAAATCCAATGGAAATGATTTCATTATCAATTACAGAGGTACCTTCCTGATAGCTGTAGGCAACAAGTGGAGACATTATCACAAGAGCACTGTCATCATCTATCAATCTTTCAATTGGTTTTTGAAGAACTTCAACAAACTTAAATTCAAGATTCTCTTTGTTTTTAAATGCTAGATATTCCAATTTTAACTTCTGTTTTTTTACAGTTGTTTCATAATATTGCCTATCTGTTACAAAGAAAACTGGTTCCATACTTTTAGAGTAAAAATAAATTATTATAAAAACTGCAACAACTAGCAACAAAATCAATAAATTTTTATTTATTTTCCTTCTTTCCATAAAAAAAACATTACAACTCATCGGCACAATGGTCAATATCTTCCATAATTGTGTTGACTCGATGCCCTCAAATAGGTAGCATATTAAAGAACTAAAAATCATAATTCGAGGTGCAAATATGACTTCATACAAAGACTTAGGTCTAGTAAACACAAGAGAAATGTTTAAGAAAGCTGTTAAGGGTGGTTATGCTATTCCTGCTTACAACTTCAACAACATGGAACAACTTCAAGCTATTATCATGGCTTGTGTAGAAACAAAATCACCTGTAATCCTACAGGTATCAAAAGGCGCTCGCGATTACGCTAACATCAACCTTTTGAGAAACATGGCACGTGGTGCAACAGAATATGCTCACGAATTAGGTTACGATATTCCAGTAGTACTTCATTTGGATCATGGTGATTCTTTTGAAACTGCTAAAGAATGTATCGACAATGGTTTCTCATCAGTAATGATCGATGGTTCTCATTTCCCTTACGAAGAAAACGTAGCTTTAACAAAAAAAGTAGTAGAATATGCTCACAAATTCGATGTAACAGTTGAAGGTGAATTAGGTGTTCTTGCTGGTATCGAAGATGACGTTGTAGCTGAAAAATCAACTTACACACAACCTGAAGAAGTTATCGACTTTGTTAGCAAAACTGGTGTAGATTCATTAGCTATCTCTATCGGTACATCTCACGGTGCAAACAAATTCACTCCAGCTCAATGTACTAGAAACGCTGACGGTGTATTAATTCCACCTCCACTACGTTTCGACATTTTATCTGAAATTGAAAAACAGCTTCCTGGTTTCCCTATTGTACTTCACGGTTCATCTTCTGTTCCTGCTAAATTCGTTAACATGATCAACGAACATGGTGGTCACTTGAAAGATAGCGTTGGTATCCCTGAGGAACAACTAAGAACAGCTGCTAAGAGTGCTGTATGTAAAATCAATATCGACAGTGATGGTCGTCTAGCTATGACTGGAACTATTCGTCGTGTATTTGATGAAAATCCAGAATATTTTGATCCTAGAAAGTATTTAGGACCTGCTCGTCAGGCTCTTAAAGAAATGTACATGGAAAAGAACATTTCTGTATTAGGTAGTGCTAACCAAGCATAATATCTGTAATTATGTACTTCAAACCATCTAACATTTTTTTGTTAGGTGGTTTTTTGTTAATAATTTTTATAAAATATGTCCTAAGTGCTTTGACTCAATTTAAAGTAAATGTTATATTTAGGTCAGTGCCAGACTTTTCTGGTTCAATATTTTATGTTTTAAGAGTTTAAATAAAAAACTCAAGGAGTTCGATGGCTATCAAGGATTTGAGAATCAATAAACAGATTCGTGCAAAAGAAGTTTTCGTAATTGATGCATCTGGTGAACAGAAAGGTGTAATGGGTGTTTATGACGCAATTAATCTAGCGGACGCAGAGGGTTTGGATCTTGTAGAAGTATCCCCTAATGCAAAACCACCAGTTTGTAAAATTTTAGATTTCGGTAAATACCGTTATGAACAAGAAAAACGTATTCGAGAAGCAAAGAAGAACCAAACAATAATAAAAGTAAAAGAAATTCGAATGCAACCAAAGATTGAAAGAAATGACTTGGTTACAAAGAGTAAATTTATTGCTGAATTCTTAGGCGAAGGCAATAAAGTTAAAATCGGAATTCGTTTCCGAGGAAGAGAATTAGCTCACACTGAATTAGGTAAAGTTGTTTTAGATAAGATTCTACAGGAACTCACTGACAATGGTGTACAGTTTGTTATTGATCGCCGTCCACTTATGGAAGGAAAGATGATGAGCATGATGATCAGCCCTAAGAAAGTTAGTAAAAGGAATTAATTAATATTCGTTGAATATTATTAAGATATAGCTGTTATCAGGGGTCTTGTTCCCTGCCGACGCAAAAAATAAAGTTTAGAGGTAATACAATGCCAAAAATGAAAACAAGAAAGTCCGTTTCAAAACGTTTCTCTGTTACAGGTACTGGTAAAGTTCGCTTTAAAAAGCAAGGACTTCGCCATATTTTAACTAAGAAGACCACAAAACGTAAAAAGAATTTACGTCACCCTGGGATTCTCGCTGAATGTGAAGCTAAAAAAGTAAGACAACAGCTTCCATATACCTAATAGGAGAAATTAAAAATGCCAAGAGCAGTTGACGGTACAAAACGTAAAGACAGAAGAAAGAAGATTTTAAAGCAGGCCAAAGGTTACTATGGTCGTCGTCACACAAACAATCGTGTTGCTAAAGATGCAGTTGCAAAAGCTGGTCAGTATGCATACCGCGGTCGTAAAGAGAAAAAGAGAGATTTCCGTAAATTATGGATCGCTAGAATTAACGCTGCTGTAAGAGCTGAAGGTTTAACTTACTCACAGTTCATGCACGGTTTGACTTTAGCTAACATTTCTCTTAACAGAAAAGCTTTATCAAACATGGCAATTGAAGACAAACAGTCTTTCTCTGCTTTGGTTGAACAAGTAAAAAGTGTTTTAGCATAAGCTTTAAATAAGTTTTGAAGTAATTAAGTTTCAAGGAGGAATTTGATGGCATCAGAAATCATGGATAAAATACAGCTATTGGAGTTACGTACAAAGAAAGCTGTAACACTTATAAATTTACTAAGAAGTAACAATAAAGAACTTCAATCTGAAAATGATAAAATTAAAAGCGAGAAAGACGATTTACAAGACGAATTTAACGCTTTTAAGGAAACTGCAGCTGATTCTTCTGAATTAGATGAAGTTAGAAGACAGTTAGAAGAATTGAAAGCTGAACATGCAAAAGTCAAAATGGACTACACGTTCGCTAACAATAGAATTATTGAATTACAATCTTATGTTGATGACTATAAAGATAATACTAAACTTCTTGAAGATAGTATTAATAAATCTATCGATACACTTGATGCAATTGAAGGACTTGATGAAATTGATTTGATGGAAGCTCAGAATACTGAATTAGAAGCAGCTGATGGATTCACATCAGGCGCAGCTCTTGCAGGCGATGATCTTTCTGACTTAGATGATTTAGGTGATGACTTAATTCTTGAAGGCGATGATCCTGATTTAGACGGATTAGATGAGCTTGAAGATTTAGATGATTCTGATCCTTTAAAATAAGACTCAAAACAAACTTACAAAAAGACGAGTAAAATTACTCGTCTTTTTTTTCGTTACCCCCTTGCATTATATGGAGCTTTTTATTATTCTCGCCCTATAAGTTAAAGATTTAATAAAAACCAATTTTTATTAATAGCTCTTTATCTTTATCATTGCATGCTATAATATATGTATAGACAGCGATGTTACTTGAAAATTATTTGTGATGTGAATAACGGACACGTGTCTCTTGGCTCAACTAATACAATTGGGTTACGGCATAGCTTCTTTGCATTGCTCCCCCTCTTTTAGAGGTTTAAAAGGAACAGAATTTGAAGCAACCTGGTAACCCCCTTGAACCCAAAGGTTCAAGAGCAGTCCAATTCACATCACTTTTTTATTTATATTTAAGGAAACAAAGAGTGAATTTATCAAATAAAACTGAAGGTATTGTTTTTATTAACTTACCCAAAAATCTAGAACAAACAATTGGTGATTTTAAAGTTGATCCAACCATCCCTATCCCACTGCAGCTTCCTGAAAACCATAAAAAAATTGAAGCTGATGATGTTACTGTTGAAAGAATAGTAGCAGGCATGCTCAAAATTATTGCATGGGATCCTGATAATGAACACTTTGAGTACTACAGAGAATTTGTGTTGGCATCTCAACCAGAATCAATTGAACAGTTAAACATTGCAGCAATTGCAAAAGAGAAAATAGAGGACCATGATTTCAGTGAAGAACTGTTCTTGGTCGTCAATCATCTATCACAGCAACCAGCATCATATATCAATCTTGCTACACATTATGCTAAGAGAGCCACTCTTGCAGAAGATAGTGAAGGAAAAGGCGCTCTGTATGATCTGTATCAGCAGAAAACCATTGATACCTTGATTGAAGGTTTGAAGAAAAATCCTGAAGATCCTGATTTACTTTGTGAAATTGGTTACTTCCACATCTACCAAAACAATATCGATACAGCACGTGATTACCTCGAGCAGTATATGAATGTTGCTAAAGAAGATGATGAGAGAAAAGACCAAGTTGCAAATATATTGAAAGATATAAACAACAAACTTACAAACGATACTGCCCTGCTTCAAGCATATGATGAAATTCAACTATGTAATGAAGATAAAGCTTTGGAGCTTCTCGATGTATATATCGAAAAGAATCCAGAAGTTTGGAATGCCTATTTCTTTAAAGGTTGGGCATTGAGAAGACAGTTGAAATTTACTGAAGCTAAAGAAAATCTACTCCATTGTATCAAACTTGGTGAGAGCAACAGTGAGATTTATAATGAATTATCTATCTGTGCTTTGGAAGAGGGCCATCATGAATTGGCTGTATACTATTTGGATAGTGCTTTAGATTTAGAACCTGATAATATGAAATTATTGACAAATCTTGCTTATTTAAAACTTGAAGAGAAGGATTATGACAAGGCTCGACAGTTGCTTGAAAAAGCAAGAGCTATTGATATAAAAGATCCTCTTGTAGAGCATCTATCTAAGTCCTACTGTTCAGCAACAGGTGAAACTCTCAATGAAAAACCTATTATTGAAGAAGTAGTTGAAGATATTGAGACCTATGAAGAGATCAGCGGACACTCTCACCATGCTCACAAAAAAGATGATGGAGTTGAAGAAGTAATTCAGATTGGAGAAGATAACTAATGCAATTTATTAGCCACAGCTCAGAAGAAACAAAAGAATTTGGAAAGAAGTTTGCTGAAAACTTAAAACCAGGTGCAGTAATATCTTTGCGAGGCTCTCTTGGTGCTGGTAAGACAGTTATTGCCAAGGGCATTGCAGAATATTTAAATATAAAAGAAGCTATCGTATCTCCTACATTTACAATTTTACAGGAATATAATGGAGATCTTCCTTTATATCATATGGATCTATATAGAATTTCAGGTTGTGATGAATTTGAAATGATGGGTGGAGAGGAAATGTTGTATGGAGAGGGAATCACTCTTATCGAATGGTCTGAAAAGATTGATGAGATGCTTCCTGAAGATACTATTTATCTTGAATTAACCATTTTAGAGAACCAGGACAGAGTTATTGATATAACTGGTCTTGAGGATTAAAGGATAGGATAATTAGAATATGAATATTTTGGCAGTTGATACAAGCACAAGTGCAATGAATATTGCAGTTGTTAAAGATAAAGAGAGAACATCATTTCACCATGTTGGAAAAATGGAACACAGTGAAAATTTGATGCCACGTATTATAGACATGACAAAAAAAGCTGGTTTGACTCTTAACGATTACGACCTACTTGTCTGTCCTAAAGGTCCGGGCTCTTTTACAGGGTTGAGAATTGCAATGAGTGCTTTAAAAGGAATATCAGTTGCAACCGATACTCCTTTAGTTACTGTTGATACCAATTTGGTTTTATCTTCTCAAGTTGCTTATTTTGATGGAATCGTTGTTCCTGTAATAGACGCAAAAAAAAGAAGATTCTACACTGCTCTTTTCAAACAGGGTGCAAGAATTACAAAAGATATCGATACAACAGAAGAAGAAATGATCGAGCTTCTAACTGACGAGAAGAGAGTTCTATTTACAGGACCCGATGCTCAGATGTTCTATGACAAACTTCTTAAGAAGGGACTCAAAGAACAGAATCCAACTCTAGAAGCTTTTGTTGATAACAGCTCTTTTGATTTTGCTATCAAACTTGCTGAGCTAGGTCTCTGTGAGTTCAACGAGAATGGTCCAGATGAAATGGGAATTGGCCCAACCTACATCAGAAAAAGTGATGCAGAGGTTGCTCTTGAAAACAAAATTAAAGAGATGAATAAATCAGAGCTTTAAAAGACACTCATATCTACAAGATCCGGCATATAGCGCTGGGTCTTTTTTTTATGTCAAAATAAAGCATTTTACTATTATAATTTATATTTGCTGCCCTTTTATCACCATATGTGACAAAGTAACTTTATTTTTGGCCATAGTTTATATATACTGTAAGTATAATTAATATAAAGAGTGGTACATAACATGATTAAAACTGATATTTTAATAGTAGGCGCTGGAGCTGCAGGATTATCTGCTGGACAATATGGTGCAAGAGCAGGTCGTGACGTGGTGATTGTTGAAGCACTGATGCCAGGTGGACAATGTGCCTATATAGATATGATTGAAAACTATCCAGGTTTTGATACACCTGTTTCAGGGTTTGAAATCGGAGATAGAATGCAGAAACAAGCAGAAGCTTTTGGTGCAAAAATTGTTTATGATGAATTTGTTTCTTTTGAAAAAAAAGATGACATGTTCTTTGTAAAACTTGCAGGACAAGAAGTGGAAACAAAATCTATAATTTGGGCAACAGGTGCAAAGCATAGACATATAGATATTCCTGGTGAAGAGGAATTCAACGGTCGAGGTGTATCATATTGCGGTACATGTGATGGCTCTTTCTTCAAACAGCAGACAATTTTTGTAATTGGTGGTGGTGATACAGCATTGACTGATGCACTTTATTTATCAAAGCTATCTGATGATGTAACAATTGTTCACAGAAGAGATAGATTCAGAGCTCAAGATGATTTGATTCAAAGAGTCAAGAAAACAAAAATAAAGACCATAATGAACAAGAGACCTCTGGAAATTAAGGGTGAAGATAATAAAGTTTCATCCATTGTTCTTGAAGATGTTGTAACTGGAGAGAAATCTGAGCACAGTACAAAAGCTGTATTCATCTTTGCAGGTATGATTCCTCAGACTCAACTTCTTCCTAAAGAATTAGTTGATGACCATGGTTATGTTGTAGCAGATCAAAAGATGCAGACAGCCATTAAGGGTTTCTTTGTAGCTGGTGATGTAAGAGACACTCCATTCAGACAGGTAGTAACTGCTGCATCTGATGGTGCAATTGCTGCTCACAGTGCAAGTGAATATATCGATGAAATAGACGGAAATGCTTATTAAGTCATATATTTTGCACATATAAAAAACAAAATAAAATTTGTTAATACAAATAGATTATTAAATCTTTTCAAGCCTGTAATTTATAAATATTACAGGCCTTTTTTATTACAAATTTACCAAATTAAAAGCAAAATTTTAATTGACGTTTGCCC
>JBFHKM010000117.1:0-9832 GCA_041595335.1 Sphaerochaetaceae bacterium | reverse complement strand
TACATTCTCATCAATGTTGCTTATCATTCCGTAGAAATTTGCTCTCTCCTCTTCTATACCCATCTCAACATAAGAATCACTGTATTTTGGATCGACATTGCAAGGATTGTGTGGAGCATTGGTTGGAATGTAACAGAAGAATGGATCAGATTTACAATCTTCAACAAACCCCAAGGCTAAATTGAACCATATATCTGTGCAGTATCCATCAAAAGCTCTGTTGATTCCCTTATAGCGATATACATCATCAAAGTAATCATTGTTCCAGTAATCTGGAGTCTCGCCAATCACACCACCGCCAAATGATGCAACAGTATCAAATCCCCTGTCCTCTGGTCTGTATGGATAGGTATCACCTAGATGCCACTTACCAAAAAGACCTGTTCTGTATCCACTCTCTTTGAAATATTGAGCAATAGTTTTGACATTGTCTCTCATGTAGTAACGACCATTGAGAGTGCTGTAGACACCAACGCCAAAAGAATAGCAACCACTCATGAGAGCTGCTCGTGTTGGAGCACACATGGGATCTGTGTGAAAATCTTGCAGTCTGACTGAATTATCATAGAGCCTGTTCAAATTTGGAGTTTTTAGATAGGGATTGCCTGTTGCTTCAAAATCACCATAACCTTGATCGTCTGTGACAATCATCACTATATTTTTTCTCGCCATCAAAATATCCTCTGTTATTTATAAAAAGAATCACTGTTATCAACAGGATATGGTCTATCCCACTGACGTTTGAAGTACTCACCAGGTCGTGGGTTCAGTGTAGTTGTCACATTTTTATCACTGTTTGCATTTTTCAAACTCTTGAACAATGTGATTTGAAGTTTTTCATCCATCATCATCAAGATTTCTTTGTAAGATTCATCATGAGCTCTATTTATCAACTCTTTTGGATCTTCATTCAGATCAAACAGGTGAACCTGTCCATTGTTGTATCGTGATAATTTATAACTTCTGTATCTGAGAGAGATATTTGAATCAGTAGCACTGAAGATGCATCTTTCCTTATCAGCCTCTTCTTCACATTTTGGAAGTGTTATTGAGCTGTCTGTTTCATGTCTATCAATTCCTGCAATGTTCAAAATGGTTGCTCTTACATCAGTGAGGCTCACAGGACTTGTAACAATCTGAGCTCTTTTTATGTCTGTTGGATCTTTGACAATCAGCGGAACATGTGCTGATGGCTCATAAGCAAGACATTTTCCAACAAGAGAGTAATCACCAACAAAATCTCCATGATCTGATGAGAAGATTATCACTGTATCATCACTGTGACCTGTCTCTTTCAATGTCTTGAGTATTTTTTTGACACACAGATCAATATGATAGTTCAAAGCTGCATAGCATCTTCTGATCATTCTCTTCTGCTCAATGGTAAAATTGGAATAATCCATTCCACACCAAGGAAGCTTGTAAGCTTCAACAAGCCAATCTCTGAAGCTCTTGCTCTCTTCAGTCTCCTCAATTGCATCAGGGATATCTGCATCTTTGAATAGATCATAATATGTCTTATCAGGATCATATGGATCATGAGGAGATACAAAACCAACCATCATTGCAAATGGTTTCTCTCCTCTGTAGGATTTCAAATAATCACATGCTCTATCGCTTATCCAATCATCTGCCTGCATTCCTTTTGGATGAGGATTCATGAAGGCTCCACCATTGCTCTGATAATCTTTTTGGTCAATTCCTCTGTATTTACACATTCCATGAAATTCAAGGTAATCTGCATAATCATCTTCAACAAGATAGTGTCTCTTGTCCTCACATATAATTCTTTTGGAAAAACCTTCCATTGCATCCCAAGGATAGAAATGCATCTTACCAACAGCTATGGTATCATAGCCATTTTGAGATAATATTTTAGGCCAGCCCTTCATTCCACATTTTTCATGGTCCTCTCTCAGCCAGACATCATTGTTTATAACGCCATTTTCCAATGCATTGAGTCCTGTAAGCAGAGATGCTCTAGCTGGAACACAAATTGGAGATGGGGACACACAGTTTTGATAGAGAATTCCATCCTCTGCAAGTTCATCTATGGTTGGAGTTTTTGCAAACTCAGCTCCATAACAGCCTAAAAAGTCAGCCCTCATCTGGTCTGGTAAAATGAACAGTATGTTCTTTTTCTTTTTTTCTTTCATACTAAGTCCTGAGCCTAAGCTCCACTCACTCTTTTGCAATCAACAAGTCTTGATGTATCGACTACAAAATCATAAAGCTTCAATGTCAAATCTTTCACGATATCACTGTATTCATCTTCATAAAACAGATTCTTAAGTTCATTTGGATCCTCTTCAAGATTGAAAAGAGTTCCCTCTCTGTTGACTCCATATGTTGTCAATTTGAAAGGTCTCTCTATGATGGTTCTGGTTCTAAAGAGTCCATCAGGATACCAATCATCATCATATTCAACAAAAATATCATCTCTATCTATTTTTCTGTTCTCAAGAAGAAGATTCTTCAAACTGAGTCCTGGAAGTTTTTTAGGAGAGCTCTTTGCGACTCTTCGATTTACAAACATCTCTGTCTGACTGATGCCTGCAAAATCAAGAATTGTTGGCACAAAATCTATATGACTCACATAGTTATCTTCATCAACACCTCTGGCTTCAACTCCTGGAATTCTCCAAATATTTGGAACATTGATTAATTCCTCATATCTGAATACATCCTTTCCAACAAGATTGTGAGAGCCAAGATACTCGCCATGGTCACTTAAAAATACAACAATCGTATTGTCACTGAGCCCCTCCTCATCAAGGGCATCAAGAACCTTTCCAATGCAATCATCAACATGAGTTATCATTCCATAAGTTTGAGAGGTAACATCGCGAATTCCATCCTCACTCAGGCGCTCTCCAATTGTATTTCGTTTTTGATTCAATGAAGGTGTTCCATAATCATCTCTGTTCCATGTCTCGCTTATTGTTATTTTCTTTGGATCATACATATCACAGTAAGGTTTTGTTGCAGCAAATGGATGATGTGGGTCAGGAAAAGAACAATGAAGATAGAAGTTATCATTCTTATGACGTTTTATGAAATCAATGCTTTCATCTGCAATTTTGTTGTTGTAGTGCTCCTCAGGAGGAACATCATACTTCCAGCAGGAACCAATGTTCTTTGACACCTCAATTGCATTCTCCATTTTATATCTATCTATCAATTCTGGATGATTTTTTTCAAGCCATCTGTGATAATGACCACTTTCAACAACCACATGATTGTTTGCAAGATACACCTCCTGAAATCCATAATATGGAGTTTTTATATCCTCAATCTCTCCATCATTCCAACAGACCTTGTTCTCCCAGGAGAAGGTCTGTTTTCCTTCAACCATGACACCGTTAGGCTGCAGATGAATCTTTCCACAGTTACCCGTTTTATAACCATGATTTGAAAGAACCTGTGCTAGGGTTGGTATGCTTTCATCTAAAAAACATCCATTTGTTATGCAGCCATGTTGTGTTGGAGTGAGACCTGTTGCAAGTGTTGCTCTAGATGGCATGCAGACACTGTTTTGACAGTATCCATGAGAGAATGAGACTCCCTCTCGTGCAATCCGATCTAGATTGTGAGTTTTTACATCTTTATTACCACTGTGTCCCATGCTTCTGTAGCTCATCTGATCTACCAGAAATACAAGGAAATTGTACTTTTTATCTTCCATAGTTGATCCTTTAGCGCAAACTGCTCTTTAAATATTCATCATCTAAAAGAGCAGTTATGATATTAAAAAAATATTTTTAATTTAACCTTTAACAGCACCTGCAGTCATACCCTGTATGATCTGTTTGCTGAATATTGAATAGGCTATGATTATTGGCAATGTTACAACTGTAAGTCCGGCAAACATAAATGTGTATTGAACTCTTTCAGATGAGCTGTAAGATCTCACCGCTACTGATACAGTTCTTAAGTCAGTTCTTGATGTCAAAATTACAGAGAATGCAAATTCATTCCATACCTGAATCATTGTCAAAATTGATACTGTACCCATGATTGGCTTGCACAATGGAAAGATCACCATCGATAGAGTCTGCCAAATACTGCAACCATCAATTGTTGCTGCATCTTCTATTTCACACGATATTCCCTTAATGAAGCTCTCATAAAGAAACAGCGCTATTGGCATCTGCATTGCAAAATATGTGATCACAAGAGAGAGCCTATTATTCAAAAGGCCAAGCAATCTCCACTGAACAAATACAGGAACCAACAGTGCATAAAGAGGTACCAACATACCAAATAGATACAGAGTTGATACAAGTTTTTTTCCTTTGAAGTCAAAGCGAGAGAGGAAGTAAGATGTGATGAATGCACCTGCATTTACAAGCACTATTTCAATAGCTGCATAGAAAGCACTGTTTCCCATTGCAGTGAATACATGACCAATTTTTATTGCTTCTGGAAAGTTTGAAAAATTCAGATGAGTTGGAAGTGCAACTGAGTTCAGAATGAATTCAGTGTTGTCTTTCAAAGCACTCATCAACAACCAGAATACTGGATATATACATATAAAGGAGAAAAGGATACATATTATATCAATCACCAAAGCTCCAACATAGCTACTTTTTTTTCTTTTCAATTTAATCATTGTTGCCCATCCTTGATGTTACCTTTCTCATTAAGATAATCAGAACAAGACTGATTATTACAACACCAATTGCTGTTGCTGAACCATAACCAATTTTCTGAACTTCAAATGCTTGGTTGTAAGAGTACAGAACTGCAACCATTGAAGATGTACCAGGTCCACCATTTGTCATTATGTAGACCATATCAAACATCTTCATACAACCTGAAATAACCATAACAAGTAAGACCATGATGGTTGGTTTCAACATTGGGAATATTACATACAGTGCCTGTTTGATTGTACCAGCTCCATCGATTGATGATGCTTCAATTACTGATTTATCAATGTTCTGCATGCCTGCCATTATAATTACAACATACTGACCTACATATTTCCAAACAAGCGTTATACTTATTGCTGTCAAAGATAATCGTGGACTGTCTAACCATGGTAGTATGAATCTTTCCTGGCCAAGTTTTCTGAAGAACATTGCCAAAATACCTATGTCTTGGCGATATATCAACTGCCATATCATTCCAACGACTACGGGTGCTAAAACAGCTGGTAGGAATATAATCCTTCTATGTGCTTCTTTAAAGTGAACATGCTTGCCACTGTAAATCAGAGAGAAGATGAAGGCGATGCCAATTTGACCAATTATCATGTTGATTATCAATCTCAGATTGTTCAAAATTGATGACCAAAAAACCTTATCTTTTATTACATTTCTGTAGTTCTTCAATCCTACAAAAGGAATGTTTCTACCACCTTTCCAGCTTGTGAGGCTTATGCCAAAACAAACGAATATAGGTATTATTATCGCAATGCAATATACAATTAATATAGGTAATATATATTTGTAGATTGTTGCGGTTTTTATTGTTCTGCTATTATTCAAGATCATTCTCCTTAGCTAAAATTGTGGACAGCTGAACACCATCCACAATTTTATTACTCAATCTGAACCTTATAGTGTATCCATTTCAGCTTGCATCTTACTTGCCAACTCCTGTGGAGTTATCATGCCAAGAAGAAGTTCCTGCAGACCTCTCTGGTAAACGCTTCTAACTGATGTTGGAAGAGTTGAATCCCAGTTCAAACAACCTTCATAAGGTTTGTCCATCAATCTACTCACAAGGTCATTTACTTTGCTATGATCATAATCATGTTCATATGCAGCAAATGATCCATAATTTTCAGTTTGGTAAGCCATCCATTCTGGAGTGAAATAATAGTTTTCAAGGAAATCCATGATGATAGCATTTTCAGCGTCAGTATTATGAGCACCCAAAGCAATACCATGAGCTACAGAACGTACGATAGAATCACCTGCTTTAGCACCATTTTTAGGTCCTGGCCATGCTGCAATCTTTGTAACTTCTGCTACATCTGGTGCTTCTTCTGAAATTTGAATGCATTCCCAGTTACCCGCACTGATCATTGCTGCTTTTTTAGTTGAATAAAGAACTCTTCTTTCAGGGTTAGCCAATGATGCTAGGTTGTTGTTCATGTATCCTTTCAAAGCAATATTTTGATAATCTGTTAGAGCTTTGATGAAATCAGGATTGTTGAAAGATGCACTGCCATCATTCTTCAGGATGTTGTCGTACCATGCAGGTCCTGTGTATTTATTTACAAAGCCACTGAATGAAAGTGAATCTGCACCCCAGAGGTCTTTATCACCCATTGCAAAAGGAATGTATCCATGTGCTTTGATTGCTTCAAAAGCTTCCATCAATGTTTCTATGTCTGCTGGGAATTCATCATATCCACATTCAGCAAAGATTTCTGAGTTGTAGAGAATGAAGCCATATGTACCTTGGTTCCAAGGAAATGCATAAATTGTTCCATCTACAGTGTGCTCTTTAAAGGCACCTGAAACAGCTTTTTCTTTCAATACAGAGTTCTCCAATAAATCATTTAAAGGATATAAAACACCAGACATACCCCAAGATTGACTCCAAGAACCTTTATCAACACACATATTAGGCATCTCATCTGATGCAGCTAAAGCCATGATGCTCTGATTTTGAACAGCTCCTGGCATTGCATCATTTATGATCACACTATCAGTGTGGTCTTTGTTATAATTTTCAACTGCTGTCTTTGTCCAGTAATAATGATTCTGACCTTCGTTTGAAATATTTGAGAAATGTACTTCAACAATCTCCCCTTCTTTTGTTTCAGCACCACCTTGTGCAAAAACAGTTGGTATAGCCATTGCTATGACTACCAATAAAGCTAATAACTTTTTCATCGATAACCTCCTGATGAATAAAAACACTTTTAGTTGATTTCAATTCTTTCACTTAAATTGCAATATATTGTATTCAATAAATACAAATCGATACAAATTTACTTTCTTCAAAAGCTCTTTTTAGTTTATTATTTTCTTAACTGAATTAAAATTAAGAACAATATAACAATAAAAAGCAAACCTCACTTTCAACAAATGATTGTATCCAATTGATATCAACACAACATCAGAATAACACAGTTTCCAAGTGTCGCAAGACAAAAAAAGTAAGAAAAGTACATATAAAATGTTGTCTTTTCTCAATTCTGCATTACAATACGGATATGAATTGCTATATAGTTAAAGAAGAGATGTTTATGCATACAAGTTGGGCGAAAACTCAGCTGCATGCAATTAAAGCAGAAGCAACAGCTTCAAAAGTAAAATTAATTGAGATCAAAAATTTCAACATCACTGTTGATAATGAGATAGTGATAATTCTTGCTACCAGCATAGGTTGGATTAAAGAGGTATCTCATAAATTGAGAATCAATGGTTTCAGAATCATTACAATTGGTCCAAGACGTGCTATCGATCTGAGATACAATGAGGTGCTCTGCAACTTTCAAGAGATAGCTTCAAAAACAATTGATTACTGTGTTTTCAACAATAAGAAGAGGATTCTTCTTTTTGGAATAAATCCTCCATCATCAGGAGACAATCAATTGAAGTTCTATCTCTCAAACTATTATCCAGATTTAAAGACAACATATGAGACTCTATTGAAGCAGGATATAAAGGAACTTGAGGAGCGAATTGATGAATTTGATGTAATTCTTTGCTGCAACAGCATAATCGCATCAGCCGTTGTTGAGCAGCTTGGTCCATCAATGATTCCATCTAAGGTGTGGGTCATCTCCCTTCTTGATTCTCCTCTATCGAAATTTTCAAATCCAACCATAACTGGTTTCGCTCAGGATGATGAGGAAATTGGGCGACAGGCAATACATCTAGCTCGACTCCTTAAGAAGAATGAGTACATATCAAATATTGTACTGAAGACGTCTCCAAAGCTAAATATAAGAGAGAGCACTGATTGCATTGCCTTTGGTTTATCTTCTGCAGGTTCAACTTCCAAACTAAATATAGATACACCTCAAAACACAAGCGAATTCTACAATGACGATATTGTAGAGAATCTTTTCAATTTGGAAAATGTACTTTCAAATCTTGAAAACCCTGATTACACAATAATTGAGGGAATGCTTGCTGGTGAGACCTATGCTCAGATATCTGAAGAAGCTTTCATGAGTGAGAATACAGTTAAATACAGAATCAAACGAATGCAGAAACTCTGCAATGTTGAAAAAAGAAGCCAATTATTGGATTTAATCGTCAAATATTGCCCTAAATTCGTTGAAGAGCACAGCAAGATAACTGTTGAATAACTACAGTAAATGGCAATTGTATACAAAAAAGATAAAAATCATAGGTTTTTTTTCTGCTACATTTTAGCTTGCGAATTTCATATATTCCTCTACAATACAAGCATAATATGTAAAGGACTTATGAAATGAAAAAACAAAGCTTGGCAACCAAGCGTGCAATAGAACGTGGATATTTTGACAAGGATGGTACTTGGTACTGTGAGTTTAAGACATCGCCTATAAAAGGACTTGAACCTGAAGTTGGCGTGCATAGAAGAGATCCCAGCTCTATTATTTTGCTTGATGATACTTATTATATGTGGTTCTCAAAATCTTATGGTGAGTCTGTAGGTTTTGGAACAGGTGATTTAGAAGCAAAAGTTTTCCCTTGGGATAAGGCTGAAATCTGGTATGCTTCTTCTAAAGATGGATACACATGGAAAGAAGAGGGACCAGCAATTTTAAGAGGAGAGAGAGGTCGCTATGATGATAGATCTTGTTTCACTCCTGAAATACTTCACCATGATGGAATGTTCTATCTTACTTATCAGGTCGTAAAGCATCCTTACGTAAATAGAGTCAGAGAGAATATTGCAATAGCTTGTTCCTCCTCCCCTCATGGACCTTGGACAAAATCTGAAACCCCTATTTTGGAGCCAAGTACTGATGGAGAATGGGAAGGTACTGAGGACAACAGATTCCTAGTTAAAAAACATGGTAGTTTTGACAGCCTGAAGGTACATGATCCTGTTCTATTCTTCTTCAATGATAAATACTATCTCTATTACAAGGGTGAGCCTATGGGCGAGAACATGTATATGGGAGGAAGAGAGACCAAATGGGGAGTTGCAACAGCAACAGATCCAATGGGACCATACACAAAGAGCGAGTACAATCCTGTATCAAACAGCGGACATGAAACACTTCTTTGGAAGTACAATGGTGGAATGGCTGCACTTCTCTGCACTGATGGAATGGAAAGAAATACCATGCAGTATGCAAAAGATGGTATCAACTTTGAGATAATGGGCGCAATAAAGAATGCTCCAGAAGCAGCTGGCCCATTCAGAGTGGACGAGAAGGACATGAGTGCTCCTCTTGATGGCCTCAGATGGGGACTATCTCATGTAGTTACAACAGATTGGAACTACATAATCCGCTTTGATATTGATGAAGATTTGAAGATGAAATATTTGAATAAAAAAACTTACGAATAAAAACATTTGTCTTTGATTTTATAATAACTCCCCCGTTTTGGCCCTTTTCATTAAGGGCCATTTTCATCTCAAAGTAGGTTAAAAATGCAGTGTTATAAAAATAAAAAATTGATTGATTGCACAACAGATAAAACAGGTTCTGAGTGTTGGTATTGCAATGTTCAAATCAACATATACAAAAAATTATGGAATACAGATGGCAGGTGCAACTTTAGCCCTCCTACCTATAATTATAGTCTATCTTGCACTTCAAAAGCAGTTTGTTGAAAGCATTGCTCTATCTGGTGTTAAGGGTTAAGAGGAAATAAAATGAAAACATATCATGTCGGAAAAGATGGTTCAGACCACAATGATGGTT
>JBFHKM010000116.1:0-10016 GCA_041595335.1 Sphaerochaetaceae bacterium | reverse complement strand
TAATTTGTTAAGCGCTTTAAATGTTTTTATGACAGATTTAGGCTTATATGATATTAAAAATCATTTATTTTGGAATGGAAAAAAACTATTGTTTCTTTTCGTGTTTGAAGTTAGTTAAAAATAATTACAGATTTTTAATTAATTATGATATTAGAAGATTTTTTTTGATTTTATTTATTATATTGAGAAAAATATTGTGAAATAACTGTCTAAACCTTGCTGAAGTTAAAATCTAGATAAGATTTTATTTTATTTTGGGCTCATGATGAGAGCACCAAGAAGAAATCAGAGAATTCCTTATTGGTGCTTTGTTTGTTTATTTTTTCTTTCCGATTGGGAGTTTTACTTTTGTATATTTAAGAGTTCCTTCAACAGGACATGCATTTATGCATTCAAAGCAGTTTATACATTGACCATTTCTAACTTGTTCATGTATTGATACTCCTATATTCATAGGACAGGCTTTATCACATTTCTTGCAGCCTATGCATGTGTCTTCATTTCTTTTGATTGAGAATATTCTGGTCATGCTTGCAATACCATATTTTGCTGATTCTGTGCACAGATAATTACAGAATGCTCTTTCAAATACCATAGAGGCTAGCAGGTATATAATCATAATAATCAATGATGCAGTAGCTAGAGCATCTGTTGTTTGCTCTGAGAACAGTCCCATGAAAGATCCATAACCATTTAGAGGTTTTAAAATAAAATCAATCACACCAGTTATGAGAATTACAAACAGAACATATTTTGAATACTGCAGATACTTCTGAACCTTTCTTGGCATTTTGTAACGCTTCTTGAAAATCTTCTTACCAATTTTTCCCATTATTTCTTGGATGAACCCAAAAGGACATACCCAACCACAGAAGAAGTTACCAAAGAACAGTGATGCTGGTAGCAATATGATGAGCACCATCCTTATGTCCATATAGAGTCCTGTTATCAGCAATCCTAGAAATACCAGCTGTGATACCTTTCTACCTAATTGTACCTTTTTGTTTGTTTTCATTGTTTTCCTCCAATATATCCATCTGAGTACAAGAAGTGATGAATACATTATTTGTTTATATTTGAAATTGAGAGATCATAAAAATCTCTTGTTTGTATTTTCAATTGCTATGATTATTTCTTCATACCAATGCAGAATGTTGTAACATACTCATCTACTAAATCATGGATATCGTCTTGCTTTCTGTTCTCCAACAGACATATATGACAGAGACCTTTCAATGTACTTATGAATAGGTGAGCGGCTTTCTCTCCAGATATTCTCAGATTTCCTTTTTTATAATAGGTCTTGAAGATCGGTGTTATTTGGATGAGTATTGGATCTTTTTCAATATTGAATGTCTCATCCTCATGAAAGCTCTGTTTTTCTTTGAGTCTAATTTTTAAGAGGGTTTTGTTATCGATATAATTTTCTAAAATTTTATCTGAGATTATTTTTAAATCTTGTTCTAGATTGTCATAACTCAATTCAGTGAAGCAGGACTTTATTTCTATCGCTAGATATCGCTCTTTTACAACTGCTTTATATAATTGTTCCTTGCTGTGAAAGTGATTGAACAGAGTCATCTCTGTGATCCCTGCCTGTAAAGCAATTGCTTTTGTAGGAACACCATCGTAGCCATTCTCAGCGAATAGTTTTTCAGCACTTTTTAGTATATTGTCTCTTGTTTTGTTCTTTGACATTTTTAATCCTTCAAGTAATTATAGTAAACACTATAATTAATAATATCTAAATTATAGTATTTACTCAAGTATTTGGTTTGAAATAACTTCTGTTTACTTATATTTAAAAATATTTAAGTATAATTTGGATTCAATAAATCATAAATATATGATTTATTGTTTATTCTGTAAGTAATTGTCTATTAACTATAAGGGAGTTTGCTTCATCTATATTGTATTGGAATAAAAAAATGGATGGATTTTTATATTGTGTTTAACCGGTTTACATGATACATTTAATTATACTTACAGAGAATCTTAAGGTGGTGTGTATATGTTATTTGATGAAAGATTAACGCAGAATGAAGAAGAGCTTAAAAGGTTGTACTCTTCTTTATATGGTAACCTTGAAAGTTTTGATCAACTTAAAACTGTACTCAAAAATAGATATGTTCAACGCGATCAAAAATTGAAAGATCTGGACATCCAACGTCTATCCAATCCTGATTGGTATCTATCTAATGATATGATGGGTATCACTATGTATACAGAACTATTTGCAGGCTCACTTGAAGGTCTTGAAGCAAAATTAGATTATTTATCAGAGCTTGGTATTTCTTATGTACATCTCATGCCATTATTGAAGATGCCACATCCTAAAAATGATGGAGGCTATGCTGTTGATAGCTTTACTGAGATTGATCCCAAGTTTGGAAGCAATGAAGATTTGGTGAATCTAACAGACGCAATGAGAAAAAGAGGCATGAGTCTTTGTATGGATTTTGTTATGAATCACACTTCAGACACTCATCCATGGGCTCTTAAAGCCAAACAGGGAGATAAGGAATATCAGAAACGCTATTTCTTCTATGATGATAGAAGAGTTCCAGATTCTTATGATGCCATAACTCCTCAGGTTTTTCCTGAAACAGCTCCTGGGAACTTCACCTTTGACAAGCAAACAAACAAATGGGTGCTCACCACATTCTATCCATATCAATGGGATATAAATTATAAAAATCATGATGTTCTTATTGATATAATCGACAGCATGTTATCTCTTGCAAATCTTGGAGTTGAAATATTCAGATTGGATGCTGTTCCTTATATATGGAAAAAGCTTGGAACAAACAGCAGGAATCTTCCACAGGTTCATTTCATTGTCAGAATGATAAGAATTGCAATGGAAATAGTATGTCCTTCAGTTATTCTGAAAGGTGAGGTTGTTATGGCTCCAAAAGAGCTTGCAGCTTATTTTGGATCTCCAGAGCATCCAGAATGTCATCTGCTATACAATGCAGCAACGATGTCAAACTTCTGGGACTCTCTAGCAAGTCAGGATGTGAGGTTGCTCAAAAGTCAGGTGAACTCAATTCTATCACTTCCTCCACATTGTCATTTTGTAAACTATCTAAGATGTCATGATGATGTTGGTTGGGCCATGGATGATGAAGTTGAGAGATCTTTAGGAATGGATCCAATTGAACACAAGAAGTTCGTTTATCATTTCTTTGAAGGAACTTTCCAAGGATCCTACTCTCGTGGAACTCTCTACAATTATGATCCAATAACAGAGGATGCAAGAAGCTGTGGAACATCTGCCTCCTTCTGTGGTATTGAGGTTGCTTTAAATGAGAATGATCCCGAAAAGATGAATGTAGCAATTCAAAGAGATCTCATGCTTCATGCAACAATGTTCTCAATTGATGGCTTTCCTTTGCTCTCCAGTGGTGATGAGATTGCGCAGCTGAATGATTATTCTTACATAACAGATCCTGATAGAAAAGACGACAGCAGAAACATACACCGAAGTAAGTTTGATGATGAGAGTGCTAAAAAACGTCATAAAAGAGGGACCTATCAACAGAGAGTCTACAGTGGAATAAAGAGACTGATCGACAGAAGAATGGAAAGCTCATGCTTTGAAGAGAATACATATGTAACCACATGGGATACAAGCAACAACAAAGTATTCTTGATTCGTAGAACTCATGAGGATGATGAGCTTCTATGCTTCTCATCTTTCAGTGATTATGAAGAGACTGTAAGAACCAATTGCTTGATTGGAACCTATAGAGATCTGTTCACTGGCCGTGAGGTTGTTCCTGGATGGGGATTCAAAATGAAACCACATGAATACCTCTGGTGCAAGAAGATTTCTGATTAAATAGATTGACCATGATAATTAAAACTATCATGGTCATCTATTTTAAGAGCAATCTATCTATGAAATTGAAGTAGAGATCTCTGAAGGATATTTCTTCTCAAGATTGAGAATCTTTCTGTGAAGATTATTTAAGAATATAACATCAACTGCAATCATGACTATTTCAGCTGCCGGAATTGCCAACCATATTCCATTCAATCCTAAAATAGGAGGAAGAATGGTTAAGAACAGCAGAGTGAAAATAAAAACTCTCAAAAAGGATATTATAGCAGATCTCTTACCATCTCCAATTGATGTGAATACATTCGATGTTATGATTGAAACCCCACAGAATAAGAAAGAGAAGGAGAACAATCTGAGTCCATGTGTTGCTAGAGGATAAACAGGATTGTCTGGTCTGCAGAATAAATTGGTCACAATATTGGATCCGAAGAAAGAGATTGCAAACATAAAAGCAGAGAAGATGAATACAAGCTTGAAACATATCTTTATCAGATTGTTTGTGTATTCATATTGTCTAGCTCCCCATCCATAGCCAATTATAGGGGAGGAACCAATGGCAAATCCAAAAAATATAGATGAGAAAAGGAACTGACAATAAAGAATGATCGATATTGCAGCAACTCCATCAGCTCCTGCATATTTTAGAGTCAGATAGTTCAAATAGTAAGTGGTTATTGAACTCGATAGATTTGTTACCATCTCACTCATTCCGTTGCTCAGTGATTTTGTTATCACATTCATATGCTTTGAAGGTCTTGTAAAATGAAGACCTCCTTTATTCTTAGCAAAATAGATTGTTCCATATATTGCCCATATGAAATAGCCCATTGCAGTTCCCCATGCAGCACCCTTGATGCCCCATCCAAATTTCACAATGAAGATGTAGTCAAAGATTATGTTTGCTACACCACTTATAACAACAAGATTGAATGCAAGCTTTCCTTTGTTATCAATGAATAGAACCTGCTGGTAGATAATCTGCAATATGAAAAGAGGGCTTGTCAGTATGACTATACTCAAATAATCTCTAGCATATTCAAACAGTGAAGAATCCTTTGCTCCCAGTGCTCTTACGATAGCATCAAGATTCAGAAGAACAATTGTCGAGATCAATATAAGAATTGCTACAGCAAAGCTGACAATCAGGGAGAAATCCTTGCTTGCTTGTTCAATTTTTTTCTCTCCAAGTTTGATGGCTATCCAGGCCCCACCTCCTGATGAGAACATAAAACCTATTGCTGTGGTTATTGTTATCAAGGGAAAGGCTATGTTCAATGCAGCAAGTGCATCTGTATTTACGAAGTTAGATACGAATATACTATCTACGATTGTATATAAAGAAGTGAATACCAGAAGACCTATTGAGAATGTTGTTTTTTTAAGCAACTCCTTGCTTGTAAGTTTTATGGTCAATGAATTAGACATTAAGATGTACTCCAAATAAGTGTGTGTAATTTGTAATTACTGCGAATATATAATAATATAAACTATTGTGTAACACAACAGTCAAGGAGATTTCAGATGACAGGATATTATTCTATAAGCGAGTTTGCCAAACTCTGCTATACCACCAGAGATACATTGCTCCATTATGATAGAATAGGAATTTTAAAGCCTTCTTTTAAGGCAAACAATGGATACAGATATTACTCTTTTGCCCAGTATGAAACATATCAGATAATATATACATTGAGACAGACAGGTCTTCCTCTTTCAACAATTAAAGAGCATATGTCCAAAAGAACACCCAATGGATTGTTGAACCTATTGAGTACAACACAACAAGATCTTGATAAAAAAATAGAACATCTGATGCATCTAAAGGATGTTATATCTCATGAAAGGAATGAGATGGAAGTTGCTATGCAGAACCTGAATAAATTCAGTTTCATTGATCTGAAGACTCAGTATATAATTAGAATAGAGCACCCCATCTACAGTGACGATACTTTCAGAGCTGCTTCTTTGAAGTTGGATGCCGAGGCAAAGAAGATGGATTCTTACATATCATATGTTATAGGAGTTTATGGGTCTTTGAAGAATATGTATAAATATAAAAGCCAAGCAGAATCCAGAAACATGATGAACTTTGATGGAATTTATATGAGAGTGAAAAGAAGAGAGAGAGGTGCAACATCTATTGCTAAAGGTAAATATATTGTTACCTATAAGTTCTTTGACTTTGAAAATGAGAGCATCATTCTCGAAAGAGCCAAGGAATTTGCTGAAGAGAATGGTTATGAAATTGATGATGAGTTATATCAAGAATCATTTGGAGGACCATTTGAAAGCTTTGAAAATCCTAAATTTCTAGCTAAATATCTTTTTAAAGTTAAAGAATAAAAAAACTGGAAGTTTTGCACTTCCAGCTTCATCAATTTATCTTGTTATTCTGAATCTATTTCTATCATCTACCCACAGACTTATGTCCGCATCATGCAACTCAACAAGTTGTTTTACAATTGTTAGACCAAGACCTGTACCTTTGGTATCAGTATCTATCTGATAGAAACCTTCCCATATTCTAGATTGCTCTTCTTTTGGTATCAAATCACCAGTATTGCTTACCTCAAGACTGAATCCCTCAGGAGTTGGTCCTTCTTTCAAGGAGATACCTACTGTACCATTCTTATCAACATGTTTGAGAGCATTGTCGAAGAGGTTTGTAAGGATTTGAGAGAATCTGATTGGATCCAAGCTGACATGCAATGATTCTGGTAAATCATATTCAACATTTGTTCCTTTCTTAGAAAAGGCCTTTTTATAATTATAGAAAGTTTCTGTAATCAAAGTCACCAAATCACAATCCTCAGGTTCAACTTTGAATCCTGGAGCAGAGAGTCTACTTAGATTGAGAAGATCTTTGACCAATCTGCTCATTCTGAGACATTCATTATGAATTACCTCAATGTAATATCTCTTATCTTCCTCATTTGTAATTATTTTCTTATCAAGAGCTTCAGAATATCCTAAAATAATTGATAGGGGATTCTTCAATTCATGAGATACATCACTTAAGAAACGGTTTCTGAGAATATCGATATCATTCTCTTTTGCCAGTTCCTGTCCCAATTTATGGTTGGTTACAGTCAACTCATTTACAGCTTTTGAAAGCTCTGCTTCCATGGTGTTTACAGATTCAATCAGCTGATCAATCTCATCACCTCTTTTTGAAGAAACCAGGAGCTCTCCTGTGAAGTCCATCTTTGAAACTCTTTCTGTTCTTTTTGAAAGTCTTTTAAGAGGCTTAGAAAATGTCTCAGCGTAGAACCAGATTGCTAATGAGCCAAATATATAAACTATTATCAAAGAGAAAAATAGGAAGGAGCTGTATATGCTGAACACTCCATCAATAACACCCAAACCTGAATTTGTAATTATGTAGGTTTTGTCATTGAGTTTTGTACAACTCAATATAAAACGACTTTTATTATCATTCTCAATTCCCTGAGTTACAGTTACATAAGTCTCACCATCAAGTTTGTCTGCTTCTTCTTTCATATCGGCCAGACTTCTTTCCAACATATTCTTATCAAATACTTCAGAAACTGGAGCTTGGTTGAAAACAGGAGGAACACCCTCTGCATTTGGTGGAAAATCTGTTCTAATCAAATGAACAGCTGATCCTGAGACCTTGGCAATGTTATTTGTCATACTCAACAAATCTGTAGGGTAATACTCTAATTTAGCTTCTTTTATTGAAGAGATGAGAAGCTCTGTTGAATTTTTTACATAGAAATCATCTGCAAAGAAGTAATTTATGCTAAAAACAAGTACAAGCAAAAAAAGCTCAATTATTGAAAATCCTATAAGCAATCTACTTCTAATCGATTTCAAAATAATAACCCATTCCTCTTTTTGTTTTTATATAACTACCACAATCTTCCAATTTCTTTCTTAAAGTCTTTATGTGTGTATCCACTGTTCTTTCGTCACCGTAGAAAGATATACCCCATATTCTATCCAATAAGATATCCCGGGAGAATATTCTATCATTGTTCTTGCTTAGATATTCCAAAATATCAAATTCTTTTTGAGTTAGGTCAACAAGCTTGCTATCGATGTACACTTGGCTCTTTGCTCTATCGAGTGACAGTCGTCCAAACTTTTCCATTTCTGATGGTCTGTTTCTTTTCAAGAAGTTGGTTATTCTAGCTATCAGAACCTCAAAAGAAAAAGGTTTTGTTATATAATCAACAGCTCCATCATTCAAAGCTTGGATCTCACTTTTCTCATTATCTAGTGCTGTCAGAAACATCACTGGTACTTCGCTATAAGATCTTATTCTCTGAAGTGTTTCAAAACCATCCATCTTTGGCATTCTTATATCCAGTAAGACAAGATCAAATTGGGAATCTTCAGCTAGCTTCTCTAAAGCTTCCTGACCTTCCTCAGCTTCATCTACTGTAAAGCCTTCATGTGTTAGATAATCACCGACCAAACGACGGATATGTTTCTCATCATCTACAATTAATATTTTTTCTTTTTTCATATTTTGTTCTCTATTTTTGTTTTCCCAAATAAATTATTTGCACATCTTAAATTAGCATGCAATTTATTGTTGTTCTTTAGTTTATATATACTAAAGATTTGTGAAGATTATGTGAAGTTGTATGCAAAACTGTATTTAGACAACCTAATTCAGTTTATCATAAAAAGTTATCTATAGTAATAAAATTCTAAAAATCTTCTATTTTAAGATACTCCATGTGCTCTACATCTAACTATATATCAACTACACATCTATTTCACATTCACTTCACTGAGCTAATTTATTATTCAACTATATTGTTTTATTTGGGAGAATAAAGGTGAATTTTAAAAATATAGAAGTTGTTTTTTCAGCTGCAGGTGCAATGGTTTTTACATTGAGTTCCTGCTCATTTGGGTCTGTTGAATTGAAAACAGATGCAGAGACTCCGGAGGTCACTTTTTCTGTGACTGATTCAATGCAGACATCATTCTATGATGGAGATGGGAATACAATTGATGAGCCATCAAGTTCTGAAGATTATTATGGACAGGATGCTATGTATACAGTAAATGAACCATCGTTTACTGATAATGGTGATGGTACAGTAACAGATAACATAATCGGTCTTATGTGGTATTAGCCTCCACCAATGGACAAAATGACGTATGATGATGTTGAATATGTAGTTAATCTGGAATTAGGTGGCAAAGAATTTCTTTGACATGTTAAATAAGCTTAAAGAAGAATTAAAATCAGGAAAAGAAGTAGAAGAACATAAGGATTTATATGATAAATTCTTTTTTCATAAAAAAAGGTAAACAAAAAAGAGATAATGCAAAAGCTCAATTAGAATTTTATAAAACTTATAGTGGATATTGGTGCCTTTACACAGATAGTGAAAAAGATGGAGCAAAAGCCTACGAGGCTTATGCTGTAAGAAACATAGCTGAAATATTTTTTGATGATTATAAAAACTCAATTGATGGTAATACTTCTAGGTCTCAAGCCCTAGAATCAAATATAGGAAGAGAGTTGATTTTTTCATTGAATTGATAATTCTAAATTTATTTAAAAATGATTTAAAGAGTAAATATTACAAATTGAAGAAGTGCAAGATAAAGAATTATCATGAAATTTTGAACAGAATGAAATACTTAATAGAACTTTAATATCATGGTACAAATCAAAAAGTATATATGCAATTGAACAAATCTCTAAAGATAATAATAAAAGCTTTGGGACTAAAATGGATGGAATCAATTAACAAAGTAGAACAGTAAATATTCGAATAATTACAATAAAAATTTATTCATCGATACAACCTGCGCGGGAGTTTGGGGTTGATAACTTTTTAGCTACTCTCTCACTGCTTATTATATCTCTATATATTGGATCGTTGAGAAGAGCCTTCAAATCTTCATAACAAGCCAAAATATTTCTGAATTGTTATTCTTATTTGGCCAAAAAAATTTATATTTGTTTATTTTACGAGTTAGCATCCAAAGGCCACATCCTTCTCAAAAGAGCACTCGTACTTGTTTTCTTGCTTTTGAACAATAAACAAACAATGCACCATTAAAGAATTTTTCTTGATTTATACTGGTTGATCTGGTAAATAACATATCAATTCCAACCCTGAAGTCTATGGTTCCTGTTGTTATAAAAATCTTCTTTTTTGAAAAAGCATCCAGGATT
>JBFHKM010000115.1:0-10145 GCA_041595335.1 Sphaerochaetaceae bacterium | reverse complement strand
GCGTTACACACTTCTTGCTAAATCAGCACTTCCTGCATGTAAAGCATTGAATGTGAAACCGGACATAATTCATTGTCATGATTGGACAGTTGGATTCACCCCATACTTTCTAAAAAAATCTGATGATAAGTTCTTTGAAAAAACAAAAAGCGTATTTACAATTCACAACCTTGCATATCAAGGTATATACTCAAAATTTGATTCTCTTTTAGCAGATGTGGAGCTAGATGATAAAATGTTCTCTGGTTTGGGAGCAGAAAAACAGGTCAACATGCTAAAAACAGGCATTGAATTTGCAGATTATGTAACAACTGTAAGTCCAACCTATGCCAAAGAAATTCAAGAGAAAGAATTGGGATGCAATCTAGATTCCATTCTTCAGGAAAGAAAAGACGACTTATTTGGAATTATAAATGGAATTGACTATGATGAATGGAATCCTGAAACAGATGAAAGTTTCACCCATCATTACAGTGCAGATGATATGGATGGAAAGAAAAAGCTAAAAGCCGAAGTTCAAAAAGAATACGGTCTTGAGGTAGATCCTGATGTTCCTCTCATCAGCATGATAAGTAGATTAGCAGAACAAAAAGGTTTTGATGAATTGTTATTCGAAGGCAAAATAAGTGCTCTTGAAACAATTTTAAGAGACAACAAAGTTCAGGTTATTATTATTGGAACAGGTGATCAAAGAATTGTTGATAAATTAGAGAAGCTTGGTGAGAAGTATTCCAACCTCTCAGTCAACATTCTATTCAGCAATAAAGCAGCTCATAGAGTTGAAGGAGCCTCTGACTTCTTCTTGATGCCAAGCAGATATGAACCCTGTGGACTCAACCAATTATACTCACTCAGATATGGAACATTACCTATTGCAAGAAAAACTGGTGGACTGGCAGATTCGATAATTGATATCGAAGAAGATGAAGAAAATGGTACAGGATTTTTATTTTCTGAAATGAAAAGCCGTGCTATAATAGAAGAAGCTAGTAAAGCAATTAACATGTACTATCATAATAGCAAAACGATTTCAGAAATGAAATATAGAAGCATGTGTACTGATTTCACTTGGGATAAATCAGCAGAAGAATACATGATAATATATCGAAGGGGGATATAATATTTTATGAAAAAGCAAGACACAGTTGCAATTATTCTCGGAGGTGGTAAAGGTACTAGACTTTACCCATTAACAAAAGATAGAGCAAAACCTGCTGTACCTTTCGCAGGAAAATACAGATTGGTTGATATTCCAATTTCAAATTGTATCAACAGTGATATAAATCAAATTTATCTATTGACTCAATTTAACTCAGCATCTCTTCACAACCATATAAACAACACCTATCAATTTGGTGCTTTTTCTTCAGGTTTTGTAGAAATCCTTGCAGCTGAACAGACTTTGCAATCAACAACTTGGTATCAAGGTACAGCTGATGCAGTTAGAAAGAACCTAGTTCACTTCAAAGACCAAGATCCTAAATATTTTGTTATTCTTTCTGGAGACCAACTTTACAGCATGGATTTAAAGGACATGATCAATCAACATATTGCATCAGGTGCTGAACTATCCATTGCAGCAAAACCAATTTCTAGATCACAGGCAACTGGATTGGGAATTATTGGTGCTGATGATGATGGAATTATCAAAAAATTTTATGAGAAACCAGCTGATGATTTAGATATAAGTGAATACAAGGTATCACCTAAATTCATGAAGGATTCTTTGAATCAAGATGTAAGTGATAAAAACGAATATCTTGCAAGCATGGGCATGTACATTTTCAATGCAGATACCATGGCTGAAGTGCTGGATAACGATCTTACTGATTTTGGTAAGGAGATCATTCCAAAAGCAATTGAGAACAGAAAGGTTTATTCCTACTTATTTGATGGTTTCTGGGAAGACATTGGTACAATCAAGGCTTTCTATGATACAAACTTAAACCTTGCATCAATGACTCCTGATTTCAATTTCTATGATGAGGATATGCCAATTTATACTCACCGTCGTCACCTACCCGCTACAAAGATCAACTTCTGTAATATAAGCAGCTCTTTGACAAGTGAGGGATCAATTATTACAAATGCCTACATTGTTAATTCAATCATTGGTGTAAGAACAATTATTGAATCAGGTGCATCACTAGATGGTGTTTACTGCATGGGTGCTTCATACTATGAAACTCCAGAAGAGATTGCAGATAACAGACGCAAAGGAATTCCAAACCAAGGTATTGGTCGTGGAACAATCATAAAACGAGCTATCATTGACCAGAACTCCAGAATCGGAAACGGCTGTAGAATTGGTGTTGATGATATCAAACGAGAAGATTGTGATACAGAGATGTATTCCATTCGTGATGGAATCATCGTAATAAGAAAAAATGCAATCATCCCTGATAATACAGTGATGTAATAAGTATTTAGAACAAAAAAAAGGAGAACTCAGTTCTCCTTTTTTTTATCTGCTGTTTTTAAATTCAATCAATAAGTTCTGTTCTCTGCAGTTGATCCAAGAATTATTGGACATGGTGCAACAAGATATCTAAGGCTATCGAGATCTTCCTGACTGAGTAGATCACACTGATTCAGAAGAATTACAGATTTATGCTCACTTTTGACTCTTTTGAGCATTCCCTCATCATCATCAATCAGCTGCTGAAGATATTTTACATCCACCTTCTTGCTCATATCAGCTTCACCCATGCAGTTATCTGCTGCCATCTTATTGAAGCAGCTCATTCCTCCAATGGCTATAACAGCTGTCACACTGCTTGGGATGACAGGATCACATTCTCTGTGTTTCTTAAGAGGCAGACATCTTGCTCCATCGGCCTCAAATATGCTCACATCAAAGCGTTTGGATATCAGAGGTAATATTTCATCTCTTGGAGCCATGCACTTCTTAGCGTTCATTATATGCTTTTGAACGAACAATACAGATTCACCCTTTTTGACCTCATGATTGAAGAAATCTTTTTCATCTGTCATCACATGATCAACCTCAAATCTAAAATGAGATGGATTCTGCATTTTTGTGGTGGTGCTGACAAGAACACTGAGACCTTTGTTTCTGTAGTACTGAGCCAATGCAATCAAAGTGGTTGTCTTACCACCGCCACCTGTGATGGCAATAACACACTGCTTTCCCTCTTCATATACCACTTCATCCAATCTATCAAATAATGTCATGTTTTTGCCTCAGTTTTAATATGATTGCCCAATCACTTGGTGCAAAATCATAGTTGTCTAATTTATCAAAATCTTCCCATTTCAATTCTGTGTGAACAAGAAGTGTGAATTCAGGATTATCTTCCTTCAAAACGATTCTATGTGCTTTGAGATGATAGCTGACACCTTTGTTTTCAAAATCATGAGTGGCAAGTTCCTCTTTAACATCAATATCAACACCAAGTTCTTCTTTGAACTCTCTTTTCAATGTGTCCTCTACAGTCTCACCCCATCGGTTCTTACCACCCGGAAATTCCCAGGTATTGCCAATGGTGCCTTTCTTTATTCTCTTTCCAATTAAAACTTTATTATCTTTATCAATACAGATACCTGCAGTTGTAATTCTATTGCTTTCATCTCTCATATAATCTCTCCTATTGCTTTTAAAGTATCACCCAATTAGGTAACAAAAAATGCAAAAAAGTAACAATGAAAATAATTATAGCATAATTTCTATGTCTTTTGATAATTTTTTCTTCGATAACGATTGAAGGTTCTTTGTTTATATAAATCAAGGTGAAGTTCAAAGCTGATGTAAATAAAAAAACAGATACAAGAAAATCACCCAATACAATTGGGCCAGGTTTGATTGGACACAGCAGAGATAGTAGAGTCAGAATGTAACCTAAAATCATCATGAACAATTTGTATGAATCATGATTGAACAGATAATCTCTGATTCTAAGTAGAGTTGGATTGTATATTCCAATAGACGGAGTTATGTATATGAGTCCTGTATAAGTCAGATATACAAGTATTACGAGCCACAGTTGCATCATTTAGCTATTACCTTTCCCAACAGAGGAATCAATGTTTCAGTATCAAAATAACCATTTTTCTTGAAGGCCTTGAGTCCTGCTTCTTTATGCCATAGAACACCATACAGTGCACTCTTGTAAGGAGATAGACCTCCTGCAAGAAGACCTGCAATGCAGCCTGCCAAGACATCACCGGATCCTGCAACACCCAGTGCGGGATTGTCACCACTGACTATGATAGGTTTTCTTGCAGCTGTTGCTATCAAGGTAACTGAGGCCTTGCATACTATGATGGCTCCTGTTTTGATGCTGATATTCTGAAGAAGGTTCAAGAAGTCTGATGGTCTATCACTGAAACCTACCTTTCCATCATAATCGGGACACACAGCAGCTGCCAAAGTTCTGAGCTCTCCCATGTGTGGTGTGAGAACTATTGTTCCATGTCCAATGACCTTTCCACTTTTATAAAGATTTGCAAATGCTCTGATTCCATCAGCATCTATAACAAGAGGTTTGAGTGTCTTCAAAAGAGAATCAAGAAGCATCTCACGTCCCTCACCCCATCCTGGACCTGCAAGAAGAGCAGTATAGTTGGCAATGTCATCAATCTCTGTTGTCGGATGAACAATTACAGATGGACTTTCTGAAGCAATTATTGGATATATTTCAGGCTCAACAAAACAACTTACAAGACCAACTCTGCTTACAAAAGCGGATCTACTTGCAAGTCTTACAGCTCCAGTAAAATTCTTACTTCCACCAAATATACCAAGGTGACCTCTTGTCTTTTTGTATGCATCAATATCAAGAGGATTCAAAGATGGTATCTCATCATCTGCAAGATAAGCCGAAGGCTTTGATGCTTTTATCAAAAAAGGAGGAAATGATGGGTTCACACATTCAACTGCACCACACTTTGCATGAACAGTTGGATTGTAATACACACTCTTCAAAGGCCCCATGCATATTGTATAATTTGCTTTTATGCTTGTGCTGCTGACTTCAACATCATCACCAAGACCTGATGGAATATCAACACTGAAAACTTCTGCATCAGAATTATTTATTGCCTCAATCAATTTGAGAGCATCCCCTCTGATTGGAGATGAGAGTCCTGTGCCAGTAATTCCATCAACTATATATTTTGCACTATCTATTGCCTGCAATGTTTGAGAGTCTACAATACCATCTTTTATATATGCTGTTGGAATTCCATAAGATTTTATGATATCCCGTTGAATCTGTGAGCTCTCAGAAATATGTTTTCCTAAAAGAATGACCAAAATATCAGTCACACCACTGTTTATTGCCTCCCTGGCTATAACCAGAGCATCACCGCCATTGTTACCACCACCGGCCACTACAACCAAAGGTTCATCATCTTCAATTTTAGTTTCAATAAACTGCCAAGCCTTGAGGCCAGCCTGTTCCATAAGAACTACCGGTGGAATTTTATATTCACTCTGTGATTTTTCATCAATCAACTGTGTCATTTTTCCACTAATTAAATTTTTCATATTTTTATGTTACTATAACTGAAGTAGCTTGACAAGAATTATAACAAATAATATGTTTTAACAGTCCTGGGGTGGCTAATTGCCTGAGATGAAACCCGTTTACTTGATCTGGATAATACCAGCGTAAGGAGACCCTCTATTTTATCACAAACAAACATTATTCCTCAGCACACATTTTAATATTAGGAGAGTTTTTCAAAAATGAAAAAACGAAACTTATTTACTGTGATGCTAATGATCACTTTATCTACTTCTCTTTTATTCGCACAGGGTGCAAAAGAAGAGACTGCTGCTCAAAAAACTGCTGAGGATAACACTCTAACAGTTTACGCTTATGATTCTTTCTGCGGAGATTGGGGTCCAGGCCAAAAGGCTGTCAAAGACTTTGAAGCCAAAACAGGTATCAAAGTTGATTTGGTATCAGCTGGTGATGGTCCACAGATGCTGACAAAAGTTGAGATGGAAAAATCCAATCCTGTAGCTGATGTTGTATTGGGGATTCCAAATGACCTTGCTGCAAAAGCTTTGGAATCAGATCTATTTGAATCATACGACGCTCCAGCTTTGAATGATATTCCTGAGTTCTTGAAATTCGATAGCACAAACAGATTGAACCCTTTTGATTATGGCGATTTTGCTTTCTGCTATGATAGCGAGAAATTAGCTGCAGAAGATGTTCCAACAAGTTTGGAAGATCTAACTGATCCAAAATATAAAGGTAAGATTATCTTAATTGACCCTAGAACTTCAACTGTAGGTCTTGGACTTCTTCTTTGGACTCGTGAGGTATTTGGTGATGATTATCTAACATGGTGGGAAGGTGTTAAAGACAATGCACTGACAATCACTGATGGTTGGTCAAGTGCTTATGGTATGTTCACAGAAGGTGAAGCTCCAATTGTGCTCTCTTACACAACATCTCCTGCATACCACGTTATGTGGGAAGATACAACTCGCTACAGAGCTGCAATCTTTGATGAAGGTCACAGTCTAACAATCGAAGGAATTGCAATTGTTAAATCCAGCATGAGAAAAGAGAATGCAAAGAAATTTGTTGATTTCATTCTAACAGATGCTCAGGAGGACATTGCAACTACAAATACAATGTATCCAACAAACTCCACATCTCAACTTCCAGAGGCTTACGAATGGGCTCCAATTCCAGAAACTCAGCTATCTCTTGATTACAATGATATTTCAAAGAATCTTGATACATGGGAAAAAGAGTGGACAGAGGTAATGAGTAAATAATACTCTACTGTGCAAAATGAACAAGGGGAGGTCTCTCCCCTTGTTTTCATTTAGAATAAATCAATACATATACCTTTTGCAACTTGTGATTTTGTCTGTATTGACCTATTATTTTATAAAAAACAATAAAGGATTTGTTATGGCAAGTTACAATGTAAATAAGAAGAAAAGTTATGAGAAGATCATGCCAATACCAGCTCTCATCATAATCTCTCTTATTTTCTTAATTCCTCTGATAAACACATTATCAATGGCATTTATTAAAGATGGTGAGTTGACATCTTCTTTTGTAAAAGAAGCTTTCACATCATCATATACAAGACAGATTCTGAGTTTCACAGTAAACCAAGCCTTTGTTTCAACTCTCTTGAGTCTCATAATTGGACTTCCTGGAGCATACCTGCTATCAAACTATGATATAAGAGCCAAGAAGACAATTTTAGGAATATGCACAATTCCTTTTGTGCTGCCATCAATTCTTGTTATTCTTGGTTTTGTTTCATTCTATGGAAACAACGGCTTTTTGAATCAGATTTTGATGAGTCTCTTTCACTTGGAAGATGCTCCTTTGAAAATACTCTATTCATATAAAGCCATTATTTTGGCTCACGCTTTCTATAATTTTCCAGTGATACTTCTTCTGGTATCAACATATTGGGATAACTTGGATCCAAAATATGAGATGTCCTCATATGTATTTGGGGCATCTCGTCTTCAGACTTTTTTCAATGTCACCCTCAGAAGAATCATTCCATCCATACTCTCAAGTTCCCTTCTTGTTTTTCTTTTCTGTTTTACAAGTTTCTCAATCATACTTGTACTTGGTGGTGGACCTAAATTCACAACAATGGAAGTTGAGATCTACAGACGTGCTAGAATAAGTATGGACATGAATGGAGCAGCAGCTTACTCTCTTGTTTCAATTGTATTCTGCGTAATTCTGCTTCTTCTTTACATAGGATCTCAGAAATTGATCTCATCTTCAGATTCTGTTGTGACAACAACTTACAAAAAAGCAAAAAGACCAACCTCCAAAATTGGAAGCATTCTGTCATCTCTGTATTTCACTTTGACAGGAATTTTTGTCCTTGCTCCAATCATTTCAATAATTGCCAAATCATTCATCGGAACAGTGAGCAGAGGTGGTGCAAAGACATTCACATTGAAATATTACAGACAGCTGTTCGGTCTTGAGAGCTCTTCTGGGGTCATGAGTGATGCAACTCCAGCAATCCTTGCATCTTTGAAGATTGCAATAATAGTTGCTCTTGTAACAGTACCAATTGGTCTGTCTCTCTCCGTAGCTACAAAAAGAAAGAACTCATTCTCATCTGCTCTTATAGAGCTCATTGGAATGCTTCCTCTCGCTATATCATCAGTCATAATTGGTCTTGGTTATTATTTGATTGCAGCCAAAGCTCCATACCTTTCAGGAACAGCTCTTGTTGTGCTAGCACATCTTATAATATCTCTTCCTTTTGCAATCAGGATAATAACGCCAGAGCTGGAGAAGCTTCCACAATCACTCAGTCAAAGTGCGATGACACTGGGGGCCAAGCCTTTCAGGGCTTTCATAGACATAGAATTACCACTTCTGAAGAACGCTTTGATCAAAGCGGCTATTTTCAGTTTTGCTACAAGTATGGGTGAGATAAATGCCACTTTGGTTTTATCATCCTCAAAAATAGAGACAATTCCAGTTGTGATGTATCGCTTGATAGCTTCTTACAACTTCGCAGGTGCCAGTGCTTTAGGTACAATTTTAATCGCAGTCTGTGCTATATTGTTCATAAGCACAGGCTCAAAACAGAAGGTCAGATAAATGAAAGAATTGAATATAAAACTAAATAAGAATTTTCCTGAATTCAAATTGGATATAGAATTTACTGCAGAAGAAGGTCAATTGATCTCAATCATTGGTCCAAGTGGTTGTGGTAAATCAACAACCCTATCGCTTATAACAGGTCTTCTTCCTCTTGATGATGGTTTCATCAAAATTGGAGATGATGATCTATCAAGCATGCCAATTAATGAGAGAAAGATTGCCATGGTATTTCAGAACTACTCACTCTACCCTCATCTTAAAGTAAGAGATAACATAGCCTATCCTCTCAAGATAAAGAAAGTCAGCAAGAAAAAACGCTATGAAGAGGCAAGCAGACTTCTTGATCTCGTTGGTCTTCATGGCTTTGAAGATAGAAAGATAGAATCACTTTCAGGTGGAGAATGTCAGAGAATTGCTCTTGCAAGAGCTCTTGCATCAGAACCTAGATTGCTTCTTCTTGATGAACCACTCTCTGCTCTAGATGCAAAACTCAGAGGTTATCTCAGAGATGAGATCAGAAGAATCCATGATGAGACAGGACTGACAATGATCTATGTAACACATGATCAAGAAGAGGCAATGTCAATATCTGATAAGATCATCGTCCTCAATGATGGCCATGTTGAGATGATTGGAGATGGTGAGGAAATTTATAACAATCCGACATCTCTATTTGCTGCAACTTTCATGGGAGAGGGAAACTTACTTCCACAGCAGCTATTTGAAACTCTTCCTGAAAGCAGACCTGAGGGAAATGTATTTTTCAGACCTGAGGAGGCAATGATAATTGAAGATGAGAATCTTCCAGTTCCAGAGCTACTTCCTTATTCCTTGCTTAAAGGACTCAAGGTCGTTAAAGTGGAGTTCAGAGGAAAGCACTATATAATCAAAGCTAAGAAAAATAACTGTGATATCTTGATATCATCGAATATAAGACCTAGAAGCAATGTTATTTCAGTTTATATAAGAAATAAATCACTGAAATACTTCATGAATTGATGCAATTGCCTGTGTTTCTCTTATAAATAATAAAGGACATAATTTTATGAAAAACAGAATAACATTATTTATATTGATGCTTTTATTGGCATCACCTGCATTTGGAGAGACAAAAATTGTATCTGATTTTGATTTCAGTGTATTTTATCATCCTTCTTTTGATCTGAGTGGGGAAGATGAGATTCCAATGAGGTCCTCTCTTGGCACAAGATTGAGTGTATCTCCCATAGTGCTTAAGATCTCATCCCTATCAATTTCATTGGATAGCAGTCTGAATCTTGTTACAAAATCAATAACCTACAACAACAGTGCAAATGAGGCATACTCCTCATTTGATATAGGTCTTGGACTGAGCTATCAATTCAATGATGCTTTTTCTCTTAAGGTTTCAGGAGGACCTGGATATCTGATGTTGAAAAATAAGGATCAGGTGGAAGCATTTATAATTGGTTCAATTATACCCTCTTACAGACCCCATGAGATCTCAATGGCGAAGATATCATTGACCACTCCAATAAATATAATCTATCGAAAGCAGATGCTCACAACAACAGTGGGTAT
>JBFHKM010000114.1:0-10152 GCA_041595335.1 Sphaerochaetaceae bacterium | reverse complement strand
TTCTTGAGATACTGGTACATAACCATCTTTCTGCATATATGAATCACCACATAGTTCTTTACGTAATGCATAAGAACCACCAGAAGTGATATATTCTGCAGCAAATGTGTTTTCACAAGAAGCTAATAATTGGATTGCAGCTGATACACCAACACTTGCGTGAATGTGTGGACAAAGTGGTACATTATAAGCACTTGCCATTGCAGCAATTTTCTTTGTTTCAGACATACCACCAGCATGAATAACATCAGGTTGAATGAAGTTCACAGCTCTGTTTTCAAAGATCTCTCTGAATTCATAACGTGTGTAATAGTTCTCACCTGCTGCAATACCAACACCACTGTTAGCAGATAAGTTTGCCATTCCTTTGAGGTCATTGATTTTAAGAGGTTCTTCAATGAAAGTAATATTGAAGTCTTTATACTTTTCAATGTTCTTTGAAATTTCAGGATAGTCAAAGCCTTGGTTTGCATCAACCATGATTCCTAGATCTGGACCTAAAGCTTCTCTAACAGCAGTTAGGTTGGCCATATCTTTTTCAATACCAAATCCAATCTTCATCTTGATACCATGGAAGCCAGCATCAGCATAGCGTTTTGCTTCATCTCCACATTCAGCTGGAGTCAGAGCTCTACCCTTTATACCAAAGAAACCTGATGCATAAGCTGGAATCTTATCATAATATTGACCACCCATAAGGTTGTAAGCAGGAGTTTCCAACAGTTTTCCAACCAAGTCATACAATGCAATATCAATACCAGCAATAGCAGATACAGCTGCACCTTTAGCACCTAGAGCATAAGCTGAAGTACCACGACCTAGCATTTTTTCATAAAGACGTTCTCTATCAAATACAGATTCACCAACGATGATGTTTTTCAATCTGTGTTCAACAATTGCCATGAAGATTGGAATACCACCACCGTGGATTGGACCAATTTCACCATAACCTGTTGTTCCATCTTCAGCAGTGATCTTTACAATAACAGTTGACCAGTTATACCAAATACCTGTTGCATCCTGTGATGGATACTCAAGTGGAAATTCAATAGGGAATACTTCAACATTTTTAATTTTCATCTTTTTTCTCTTCCTTTTTAAGGTTATTTATTATTTTAAATTAGCCATCTTTTCGATTGCTTGAACGATTTGAACACTTGGTAGAGGAGGATTACCAGGAATCTTGATACCGTCAATTTTACAATCTCTGATTGCTGCATCACCACATATGATTACATTCTTGAACTTCTTCATTGGTACAGGAGGATTGTCACCAATGAAGATACAGATAGGTTCTTTTATCTTGTCGATGTTACCATCCCATTCAAGTCTCTGAACTGTAGCAGCAACCTGTGCTAATTCAAATCTAGAAGCACCACCTGCAAATACTTTAATCATGTCATGGTAACCAATTGGATTCCAAATTGATGCTCTCTTGAAATGAGATGAGACGTCTTTTAAAGGAGTTCCAATGATTTCAATTTCATCTAAATTATCACATCCAAAACCTTCTTTAGCAGCCAATCTTGTGATTGGTACTTCCCAAGGTTCAATGCCCATAACCATTCCACATACTGCATCAGTTGCAACAACATCTCTAGATCCAACAATGATATTCTTTTCAACGGGACTTGTATAAATAGGACCAAAACCTTCACCACAGATCAAACCATCAACAATGTTTAAATCTGGACCTGCAACACGAAGCATGTCACACATTTTCCAAGGGAATGATTCGTCATGGAACATGATTTTTTCATCAGTTCTATACACACCCTGCATTGATTTGATACCACATGTAATTTCTGTTTGACCATGAGTTTTTAATTTTGGAACATTGATGAAGAAATCTGCATCTAGAATAGATTTTGGAACGTTAACACTTTCCCAAAGATTCAATCTATCATCATGAACTGGAACAAATTCTTCTTCATCCCATGCAATTGTATCTGCGCCACCACGTCTTACAGCATCTGCAAGTCCAGTGTTTTCAAAAGCTTGTTTGGCACCAGAATTAACATGTTTCAAGTTAACGCTCTTTCCTTCTCCAACCAGTACCTTGCAGCCATATTCTGTAAGAATCAAACATAGAGCTTCAATGATACGAGGATCAGTTAGAACAGATCCACCTGTTTTAGGATATGGAACTTCCACCAAGTTTGGTTTGATCATGACTTTGTCGCCAGGTTTTACCATTGAAGAAAGTCCACCTAAATTATCAAAAGTCTCTTCGAGCATAGCTCTAACAACTTTTACATCTTTCTGTGAATAATTTTTCTGTGTTTCAGTTAATTTATCTGTCTGTATAATAGATACTTTTGATTTGTATTCCATATTTTGCCTCGTTTTATAACGTATATTATTTTTAAAAAGAAATAGGGCTCTTAAAAGACGCCCTATATATTAAGGGAGAAACTAGATTTCGTAGTTCAAATAAATTGCTTTCTTCTGCAAGTAACTCATCAAACCATGTTTTCCATCTTCACCGCCTACACCACTCAGATTGAAACCATTGTGGAATCCATTGATCAGCTCACCATGTTCTCTGTTTACATAGACCTCACCGAAGTCGAGCTTTCTTGTGATTGTCATGATGTTTTTATAGTTGTTTGTGAAGATATATGATGAAAGACCATAATCACAGTCGTTGGCACATTCTAGAGCCTGTTCAAATGATGATATCTTCATCATTGGAATGATTGGGCCAAATGTCTCTTCATGCATCAAGATGTTTGCATTGTCTGTTACTTCAACTACTTTAGGGAAATACCAGTTTCCGTTTGGATATTGTTTTTTAAGATCTGCAACATAAGATTCAGTCTCACCATCATAAATTAACTTTCCACCCTGTTTCAAAGATGTAGCCAATAAATCATCAAGTTTCTTGACTTCAGGAATGTTTACCTTTGGTCCCATTGAAACTGTCTCATCAAAACTATCGCCAACTGTCAACTGTTTACATTTTGCTATGAATTTAGATTTAAATTCATCATATACTTTTTCATGAATGTACATTCTTTCATTGCAGGTACAAATTTGACCACAGTTGCTGAATTTAGAAACTATTGCAGCATCTACTGCTTTATCAATATTTGCATCATCCATAACCATGAATGGAGCCTTACCACCTAATTCTAAGTGAAGAACTGTTATGTTCTCAGCTGCTGCTCTGCAGAGCTGACGACCAGCACCAGTGCTACCTGTTAGAGTTACTAGTTTTGTTAGAGGATCACTTACCAAAGTATTACCAACTGTGCGTCCAGGACCTGAGATGAAGTTCAAAACACCTTTTGGTAGATCACTCTTAGCAACAAGCTCACCAAAATACATAACTGTCAGAGGAGTTTCTGTAGGTGGTTTGATTACCATTGTATTACCAGTTGCAAGTGCATTACCTACTTTTCTACCTGTAAGAGCCAAAGGGAAATTCCATGCAAGAAGACCAACGGTAACACCGTAAGGAACTCTTTCAATCATACCTGTCTCATGATGGAAATCAGAAGGAATTACCTCACCTTCAATTCTATAAGCATTCTCTGCAGCATATCTGAAGAAACGAATTGTTCCATCAACTTCGCCTCTAGCTTCACTTATAATCTTACCATGTTCAAGTGACAAAATATGAGCTAACTCTTCTTTGTGCTCCAAACATATATCTGCTAATTCATTAACATAGTAAGCACGATCTTTTACAGGAAGATCTGCCCATGCAGCCTTAGCTTTATCTGCAGCTACCAGTGCCTTATGTGCATCCTCTTCAGTTCCTTTTGCAATTGTACCAATTACTTCATTGGTCACTGGGCAAAGAACATCAATTCTCTGGTTATCACTAGATGTAACAATCTCACCATTTATTAAAAAATTAAAGTTATACATAAATCCTTTGAACTCCTTCTAATTGTATACAATACTACCATGGGTATAAAATGGTGTCAAGAATTAATTTTTATAAATATACAATTTTTTATTTTTTTAGTTATTTTGAAAAAACATCAAAGGAGTTTTGATCAAAAACATCAATGATCTGGAATTTAATTTACATCAGCAATGAAGATTTAGAATGAAACAGTATTGCCAAAACACCCTGAAAATTATTCAGGAAGCAATCTTCTTGAATTATATTCAAGCTTGATTCATTCTATGAAACAATTCACAATTATGATTTTATATTTATTGTTCTTACAAGAAATTAATACTTTAACTAGATTTTAATAGAAGGATTTTTTAAATCAAAGAATTAGAATATTTATGATTCAGATCCAATTTTGAAGAAGAATGGACTCATTTTTAGATATTTGGATATATACCAGCATTTTTATTTAAATGTGCAATAAAAACAGAAGTACAAAAAACTTAAGACTTTTAACTTATGTTTTTTGTACTTTAAAGTAAATAGTGCATCAATATATATAATCACCTGTTATTTACTAACATTGTATACAATAGAAAGCCTATAAATCCATATTATGGAAGAGGATATCCTGCACTCAACATAATTTGATACCATTCATCACGGCTCAACTTTATATTCAGTGCTTCAATCATCTGATCAAAATGCTTTTCATTCATGGTACCCAATATTACCTGCATGTTGGCAGGGTGTCTCAAATTGAAAGCAACAGCAATTGCAGCCTTATCAACACCATACTTATCTCCAATTTCAGATAATTTAGCACATAACTCTTTATAATCAGGATTGCTAAAGAAGCATCCTTCAATATTTCCCCACTGAAGTGGTGACCAAGATTGCATTCTCATTTCATTTAGTCTGCAGTAATCCAAAGTTTCAGAATATCTATTTGAACCATTCTTTTGAATCATGTTTGTCATCATTGAATCTGTTACAAGTTCTGCTTTTGCAGGTCCAAATTGAATTTGGTTGAACTTGAGTTTCTCATCAAGTTCTCTTTGAAGCAATTCAATCTGTCCAGAATAGAAATTTGAAACACCAAAGTTCAATACCTTTCCACTTTTCTTAAGTTCATTGAAAGCTCTGTTCACCTCTTCTGGTTCCAGAAGAGCATCAGGTCTGTGTAAAAGAAGAACATCCATGTGGTCTGTACCAAGGTCTTTGAGCTGTTTATCAACTGCACTCATTATATGATCATATGATGCATCATACATCTTACCTGAGATTATGCATGTTTTGTCCTGGATAATGATCTTATCCCTTACACCAGGATTGTTCTTCAAGAATCTTCCAAATATTCTCTCACATTCTCCATCAGCATAGACATCGCTGTGATCAAAATATGTAATACCTTTATCAATTACATGATTTAGATATCTATCAGCTTCATTTTGAGACAGTTTATTGAGTCTCATGCAACCAAGTATCAATCGTTGTTGTTCGAATGCATTCATTTTTTCATCTCTCCTAAAAAATTACAGGGAACATAACCTCAAGTCATGCTCCCTTTCATTTTATCATAAATACAAATTAATATAAAACGTTATTTCATCGCCATACTTGATTTTGCACTTATACCTGTTGCAAGACTGTTACCAATGAATATCAAGATACCTTCAATGATCAATTGATCATAGAAAGGAATTCCTATCAAATTCAAACCATTGGTAAGGATAGCAAGAAGCATAACACCAATCACTGTTCTTAGGATTGAACCCTCACCACCATTCATGTTTGTTCCACCAAGAACAACACCACCAATAATTATAAGTAAAAGTTTGTCACCAACACCAGGAATAGCATTACCAAGATTGCAGATACTTATGAATCCAGCAATACCACCAGTAACACCAGATAAAGCATATACACTCATTTCAATCTTTCTTGTATCAATACCAGTGTATTTAGCAGAGGATCTATTGGCACCAAGTAACAGTACCTGACGACCCCAATCTGTACTTGTAACAAGAACAGCAGAAATAATTAACAGAACTATAGCAACCCAGCAGATATTTGGAATACCCAATGTAGTTTGGAATCCAAACAACATCAGAGCTTTAGGTGTACCTTTAACAGCAATACCTTGAGAGAATACAAAAGCAATTCCTCTAGCTATGAGTTGTGTACCCATTGTGGTGATGAAAGGAGTCATGCCACCGTATCCTATCAAATATCCATTCAACAATCCAAATGCAAGACCTATTGCTATAGCAACCAGTACACCCAAGAAGATATTTCCTGTCTGTGCCATCACTATACCACTCAATACTGCACTGCAACTTATTATAGTTGAGATTGATAAATCAATTCCTCCAGTCAACAATACAAATGTTTCTCCGATTGCACCAATCATTGTTACCATGTTGCTACTCAACATAGCCTGCATGTTACCAACGCTCATGAAGAAAGGTGATGCAATTGAAAAGACAACAAGCAAAGCTGCTATTATAGGAAGTGTTGGATGATTTTTTGCTAGACTGGACAGACCATTAGAAAGTCCGCCATAGTTCTGTTTTCTCATATTAGTTCACGCCCCAAATTAGATCTTTATTAGCTTCAATAGTTTCTGTTGTGTATAATACACCAGGAACACCTCTTGATTTAGTAACAGATTTTCCATCAATTAAATCAAATGCAGTCTTTGCAGCTTCAACTCCAACTTGGAACATGTTGATAGATACAATACCATCTGCTACTCCACTTACTGTTGCATCATAACCAGCTTTAGAACCGTTTATACCCAATACAACAATATGTCCAGGTTCACCATATTTAGCACTCTTACCAATTTCATTCAAAACAGTTTCAACTGATGGAATCTGAGTATCAGTACCACAGTAAACAGCTTTGATGCTTGGATCAGAAGAGAATGCATCCTGAGTTGCCTGCAATGCTTTCTGAGAATCCCAATCTGTAGGTGATTTGATAATTCTTACGTTTGAAACGTCAGCTAGAACATCTTCAAATCCTTTTGCACGGTCAATACCATTTTGATCATTCAAAGCACCTAATAATTCAAGCACTACATATTCGCCGTCATAGTTTTTAGCTTTTTCTGCAATATATTTACCACATTCAGCACCATCACTTAATGAATCCAAACCAACGAAAGCATCCATAGCTTCACTATCTGGTAAGTTGCGGTCAAATGCTACGATTGGAATTCCAGCCATACTAGCTTTTAATAAAGCTGTTTCAACTGTATTCTGATCTACAGCACATACAACGATAGCTTCAACTTTCTGTGTGATCAAAGTTTCAATCTGTGAATTCTGTGTTTGAGCATCACCATCAGCTACAGTTTCAATAACTTCATAGCCATGTTTTTTAGCTTCAGATTTGACACCATCTAATTCAGGAATACGGGATTCAAACAACTGGTCTGCTACCAAACCAATTTTTTTAGAGCCAGCTGCTGCTGTCTTTGCCTGAGTTTCTGAACCACCCTGTGCGAAAGCACATGTAAGTGTTAGAGTTGCAACCATTAAAAGTGAAAGTAATTTTTTCATTTTTTTCCTCCGATTTTGTTTTTTTATTTAATACCCTAAGCAGAGCATTTAATTCTCTTTTCCTTCTGCTCCTTTGCAGTCTTGATCTGTCTCAAATAAGATAGACGATCAACAACAACTGCAAATATCAGAACCCCACCTCTCACTGCATCATAGATATAAGGAGAAGCGTGCATCAAATTCAAACCATTATCGATGAGGACAAGGAATATTGCTCCAAGCACACTGCCGATAACTGAACCACTGCCACCTGATAGTTTTGTTCCACCAAGTACTACTGCAGCGATTACTGTGAAATCCATTCCTATACCAAGTCCTGATTGAAGTCCTCCAACACGTGATAGTAAGATTATTCCACCAATACCTGCGGTAAGGCCGGCTGCTGTATATGCTATAATTGTAGTTTTCTTAACAGGAAGATTCGATTCTGCAGCAGATTCTGCTGAATCACCAATAGCTCTTACAAAAGTACCAAACCTTGTATTTTTGAAGGCATAGACGCCAACAACAAAGATGACGAGCAATATTATAAGAGGAATTGGAATTCCTATTAACTTACCATTTCCTAAAAAGCAAAGTTCTCTTGGGACAGGGATATTTGAAGCACCTGATATGTGTATTGCAAGTCCTCTATAAATATTGTAGGTAGCAAGAGTTGTGATCATTGGTGCCATATCAAATTTATATACAAGAAAGCCATTCAAAACACCTGCCAATGTTGCTATAACAAGAGAGCTTAGGAGTGCCAACATAAAGTTTCCACTCATCTGCAGTGTGGTTGCAAATATTGTTGCAGATAGAAATAATATTGATCCAATGGATATATCGATACCTGCTGTTAGAATTACAAAAGTCAGTCCAACAGACATGATACATGTAACACTTGATTGAACAAGAACACCTCTTAGATTGCTTACCTGCAAGAAGGCTGGAGACATTATGGATAAAATAATTCCAAGTAGTATGATTGCCATGACAACAGCAAACCATCTTTTATCTGCTAAAAAGTTTTTGATCTTTTCCATTTAAATTTCCCCTTCTTTATTGGAACTGGAAGAAGCTGCAAGTCCAATAATTGCAACACTGTCAAAGTCCTCTCTCATAAAGTGTCCTACAATATGTCCAGATCTCATAACATCTATTCTATGTGATAAACTGAGCAGTTCAGGTAAATCAGAGCTGACCAATATAACAGCTGCTCCTTCTTTAGCAAGTTCCACAATAGTTTGGTGAATTTCAAATTTAGCCCCAATATCAACACCCTTTGTTGGTTCATCAAGAATCACTATATCTGGAGTTGTTTTCAACCATCTTCCAATCATAACCTTCTGCTGGTTACCACCAGATAGCTTGCTGATTTTTGCCTGAAGAGCGGGAATAGATATATTCATCTTATCTACCATTTTTTGAGCTTCTTCTTCCTCACCTTTGAATCCAAAATGCTTTGTCTTTCTGTGGACAAATGCTGGAAGATTGGCAACACTTAAATTCTCTCTTACAGATCTGTTGGCAAAGATTCCTGTATGTTTTCTATCTTCAGTGACGAATACAATGTTTCTTTTCTTCATCTCAGCTACACTCAGATGTTCAACCTTCTCGCTGTTTACATAAACACTTCCCTGAGCTTTGGTTATACCAAAAATAGCTTCCATTGTTTCTGTACGACCAGCGCCCACAAGACCAGCAAGACCATAGATCTCACCTTTTTTGACACTGAAGTTTATATCTTGGAAATCAGGAGAGCAAAAATTTTCAACACGTATGGCCTCGAATTCAGATGGTGTTCCAATATCCAATACAGAATCAGCTATTGTACGTCCAACCATCAGCTCTTCCATCTTTCTCTGTGGAAGGTCTTTTACATAACCACTATCAACTTGCTTTCCATCACGAAGAATTATATATTTGTCACTTACTTTGTAAATCTCATCCATATAGTGAGATATGAAGATGATTGAAATGCCTTGAGCTTTCAATTTATTCATGATTACAAATAATTTCTCTCTCTCGGGAGCTGTCAGTGAAGTTGTAGGTTCATCTAGAATCAACATCTTGCTTGAATGTCTCAATGCCTTAGCAATCTCCACCAACTGCTGCTTACCTGTTCCAAGTGTGCTTACAATAGTAGAAGGATCAATATCAATTCCTAATGCATCAAGTTGCTTTTTAGCTATCTCATCAGCTTTCTTCCAATCAACCTTATTGGGCCTTCCGGGCATATCACTGATACAAATATTTGCAGCAACAGTTAAAGAACCAAACAAACTCAATTCTTGATGAACAACGCCTATTCCATGCTCAATTCCGACTATCTTTTTTATTTCCTCACCATCAATAAAAATTTTACCTGAATTAGGTTTCAACAAACCACAGAGCATATTCTTAGTTGTAGACTTACCTGCACCATTCTCTCCAACCAAAGCAATGATCTCTCCTGGATATATATCAAATGATACATCAGAGACCACGACTTTTCCTGAAAAAGCTTTGCTTAGATTAGCAACAGATACGATTGGGGTTCCTTTATCTTGTCCCATACAATTTCTCTCCCGACAAAATTAACATAAAAAATAATTGTATACTTTTTCTTTTGTTATTTATATCGTAACTCGAATATATTGAACTGTCAACAAATTATTTCTAAATATAATAAGTGTATATCAATTAAGGAATTATTATTATTTATTGCATAACACCCAATAGGTCAGAATTTTTAAATTTATGAATACTTCA
>JBFHKM010000113.1:0-10174 GCA_041595335.1 Sphaerochaetaceae bacterium | reverse complement strand
CACTCTTCAACACATCGGGATCATCAAAATCGACATCATCATCTACCAATATATCGTCAATCTTATCGATAGGCTGATCTTTTAAAGCTTCTTCAATAAGAGTATCTTGTTCAGATACTCTCACCTTCTCTCTTTCTAGATCATCCAATCTCTGATTTTCTCTTCTCTCTCTTTCTAAAGCATCATTCTTAGCTATTTCTGCATTTCTAGTATTTTCTTCTTCAAGTGCAAGAGCTTTAGCTTCTTTAGCTCTCTCTTCCTCAAGTTTAAGAGCTTCGGCTTCTTTGGCTCTCTCTTCTTCAAGTGCAATAGCTTCAGCTTCTTTGGCTCTCTCTTCCTCAAGTGCAATAGCTTCAGCTTCTTTAGCTCTCTCTTCTTCAAGTTTAAGAGCTTCGGCTTCTTTAGCTTTCTCTTCCTCAAGTGCAAGACGTTCAGCTTCTTTAGCTTTCTCTTTCTCAAGTGCCAAACGTTCATATTCAACAGCTTTTAGATGAGCAGCTTCTTTTGCAGCAATTCTTTCTTTTTCTTCAATCAGTCCATTCTTTTCAGCAAACTGTTTTGCCTGCTCCTCACCTTTCCTAGCTTCTTCGGCTTTCTCCAAAGCTATCTGACGAGCAGCTCTCTCACGACCAGCGATTGCCTCTTCATGAGCTTTTTTTGCTGCAGCTTTTTGCAATTCTTCTTGAGTTTGGGTTAGTTTTCCATCACCTTCATCATCATTGTCCATATCAGTGAAAGTCTGGTCAAATTCATCTTCATTTAAATTTGCCAAACGCATTTTTTCTTTTTTGTTTCTTATACGCTTATTCATATCTAACCCCTTTTTATAGATTTAATGATTCTATATCTAGTGAAACCAACCAACCATCAATTAGGCATGTCAATTCATCATATTTCAATTGTTCGTAATTAAATACTGTGGCATCTAATTCTGATTGGCTTTTCAGCCCCAGTTCCAACATCTGTTTATCCAATTCAACCTGCTCTTTAGAAATTTCCAAACTATCCTTAATTTGAGAATATTTAAATTTCCAAGAATCTGCATCACTTTGAACCTTTATTCTGTTATAAGTATCATCCGAAATTGTAGTATTCAATTCACTCTGTGCAACAATCAAAGCATTTGAATTCTTTTTATTGATGATCACATCCTGTCTCTTTGTTGTATCATTGCTCCATTTACCACTTATTGTTAAAGATGGAACATAAGACCAATCAGACCCATCATATGTAGATGTTATGGATGCATAACCAGATAATCCTACATTATCAGCCAAGTATGAAGCTCCAACACTGCCTGTGTAATCACTATTATACTTTTCTGTATATGAAGTATCATAACTATATGAGTTTTGATTTGTAGCGATTCCACCATTTACTGTTAAAGAGCTTCTATTTGCTTCATTATTGACTTCATCAATGTTGTTCTGAGCAAGCTGAAGTTTTAACTTAGCAAGTTGAACTGAAAGACTGTCTTCATTAGAAGTCTTAATTTCCAATTCAGGTAATTCGATATCATCAATATCAACATAATCAGTTCCAGCATAATCTTTGAATCTGGTCAGAAGAGATTCTTTCTGAGCTTTTAAATTAATCAAACTGTTCTTCAAATTGGTAAGACTTATCAAATCTGATTTATATGCAACTGTATCTTTTGTGTACATCTCAAGATCAAGCTTGTTCTGTATTGTAGTTTCCATATCATCAATAGAATTTTGGACAGATTCTTGGTCTTTAGTATTGCTTATAATAGATCTGATATAACCAAGTGCTGTTTTTTTGTAATTCAAAACACCACTTTCATATGATTGATTTACAGTCAAAATATTTATTTGTTTTGTTATATCACTTTCATTTGTGTTGTATTGTCCGAACAGGAATGTATGATCCAATGCTATTGATGGGTTTATTCCATAATAAAAAGAATTATCATCATGATCATTTATGACTACAAAATCACTATTTAAATAAAGATGAGTATCATCAAGCATGGCATTTGGATCAGAGCTCTCGCGAACTCCAGGAATTGTTATAGATACCAGATTCCCTGATTCTCCAACAAAGTTATATGTATTTACATTTGCATTTGTAGTGTTTGAATATGAGCTTGTCAGTGAAGGGTTTATTGTATAGGAAGTTTGTCTACCTATATCGTTCATTTCAATTGTAAGCAATGACTGCTGTCTATTTACTTCCAATGTTGATATAGCTTCACTATTTTTCTGAGCAGCCGTTAAAAGACTCGATAGAGATTCACTGTATGCAGGAAGAGTCAGAGAAAAAGCTATCAACAGAGCAACCGCTGGTTTTCTAGTTTTAGAATTCAAAATAATAATCCTCCATTATTTTTAATGATTCATACCTTCTTAAAAGTACAAACCACCATCTACTTTTATTTTTTCACCAGTAACATAGTTTGCCTTAAGCAAATATAAGATGGTATTAATTATATCATAGCTGTTACCGATTCCCATCTTATTTTTTGTTTCCATTTTAGAAAAATAACTTTTATCTGCATGGCTTGCCATTATTAGACCTGGAGCTATTTCATTAACTCGCACTATTGGAGACAATTCTTTTGCTAGCAATCTTGTTTGAAATGATAAACTCTCTTTTGAGAGATAATATGGAACACGATTGAGGCTTGGATTTTCAAGTCCAGCATCAGTTATATTTATAACCGCTCCAATTCTTTCCTTTTTAAGCAAGTCTTCATATAGATAATTTGAGAGGAGCAATGGTACATAAGAATGAATTACGTTGTATTTTATCAACAGCTCTTCATCTATTTCATCCAAACCTTGTTTGGTAAAAATAGATGCTGCATTGATTATATAATCAAGCCTTCCAAATATATTTAAGGCGTCATTAAAAAAGGACTTGGTATGATTAGATAGGAAATCATATTGAATAATTTCACATTTATCACCTAAGCTCTCTTTTAGATTTATAGCCTCTGTTTTGGAACTGTTATAATGGACCACAACCAAGTAATTATTATCAGTCAAAGAAATAGCAATTTCTTTAGCCAATCTGGTCGCGCCTCCTGTAATCAGTACAACGTTTTTTTTCATAACTCCAACTTATTATTTATCATAAAATTTTAAAATAAAAACTTTCTTATATTATGAGTGTAATTCCTATTATTTTCAATGATAATGTACTAAATATTCTTTTTTTTAATACATTTGGTGCTACATTTGTTACAAAAGATGTCAATAATGTTTCTTTTATAAAAATCTATCCATTTCAACCACCAATTCTACCTTTAATCAGGGACAAATTGATGTGAATTAAGAGAATATAAAAGTAATATTATAAACAAAAAAAAGTCTTTATAAATGTTATAACCAACAATACGGGACATATGTAACAAAATTTATGATGAATTTTAAAGCTTTATATCAAATACTTAAAATGTATAAAGTTTTTAACTGTAAATAATTACTCTATTTCAAATAATTAAGACATCCCATACTTGCCACTTTTTAAAAATATAACTATCTTAGCATCATGTTAAAAACAAAAATAAATGATACTAAATTAAACAATCACTTAAAGGCAATTGTGCCGGACGGAAAAGATATCTTTCTACTAGACAACAATAAAGTTAGAGCAACTGTAATTGGTGCTACAGAGATGATAAATCAAGTAAGATCTAACTACGAATTAGACATAACAGAAGCTTTCACTTTAGGTGAAGCATATCTTGCATCTGCATTGCTTGCATCAACAGTAAAAGGAAACGATAGAATCCAATTGAATGTTGAATGTGGTGGCCCTGTTGGTGGTATATATACCGAAGCTTGGGCAAGTGGAGCTGTTAGAGGCTATTTAAAGAACACCCACTTTGGAATGGAAGAAAAATTCCCTGTTGATACAGATCCAATTTATGGTCCAGGTTTTCTTTCAATATCAAAGATTCTTGAAGGTTCAAAAACACCATTCAAAGGTCAAGTTATGCTTCAAAAAGGTAACCTTGCAGAAGACTTGAGAATTTACTTCAAAGAGTCTGAACAGACTCTATCATTATTTGTACTCGATTTTGATGTTGATGAAGATAATAGAATTATTGGTGTTGGTGGTATATTCTTCCAATTATTACCTGGTAGTGATGAAGAAGAGATCATGGAAGAACTTGAGAAGAAAATCAAAGAACTACCATCTCTAGCTAAATTTATCAGCGCAGGAAATGCTCCTAAAAAATTCATGGAAGAGAACTTTGAAGGTGTAAATCATCTATCTCATTCTCTTGTTGGATTCTCATGTCCATGTGATAAAAAGAACTTTGCCATTCATTTACAATCACTTCCTAAAAAAGATAAGGAAGATATAAAGGAAAATGGCCCTTTCCCACTAGAATTAGTTTGCTTAAACTGTAATAGTAAGTATGAATTCACAAAAGATGAATTACAGGACTTACTGAAGTAACAGTAGGCCTTAAATAATTAATAATAAATCTCTGAAAGAAACAGAGGTAGGAGTTACAATGGTATTTTTTGCAACGTGCGCAACAAACCAACAAGACATTTTGGAACACGAGATAAAATCTCTTGGAGTTGAAGAGGCAATAGTAAACGCAGGTGGCGTTGAATTTGAAGGAACCCTAGAACAAGCATATAAATTCTGTCTATATACAAGAGTATCATCAAAGTTGATGATGGATCTTTATGAAGACGATGATGTTAAAGATGCTGATGAATTATATGAATCAGCAGTTCAAATTCCATGGGAAGAATGGTTAAATCCAGAGACAACATTCTCGATTTCTCAAACTGTTATACAGTGCAGTTGGTTGAAAAATGGTCACTTTGCAGCTGTCAGATTGAAAGATGCTATCGTAGATAGAATCCGTTCAAAATTTGATGGTGAGAGACCAAACGTTGATAAAGAGAATGCCGATGTATCATTCCATATTCACGTAAGAGGAAATATGGTTACCTACCTTGTTGATTTTTCAGGTTCATCTCTTCACAAAAGAGGTTATAGAAAAGCATTCATCGATGTAGCTATGAGAGAGACTCTTGCAGCAACAGTATTGAAAAGATCAGAATATCGTAGAATTTTAGAAAGTGAAGAAGATTTACAAGAATTACCTGCACTTCTAGATCCTTTCTGTGGTGCTGGAACAATTCTTATTGAAGCAGCACTTTGGGCAAGTAAAGTTGCACCAGGTCTAATCGATGTTGATAGATTCGCATTCTTCAAACTACCTATACATGATGAAAAAGTATGGGATGGTGTATTGCAGCAGGCAATTAAAGAGGAAGAAGAAGGTTCTACAAAAGAATTCAAGTTCTACGGTTGGGATATCAATCCTGATTCAATTGCTGTTGCTAAAAAGAATGCAAAAGCAGCTGGTGTAGATGATAAAATTGAATTCGCTGTAAAAGACTTCACAAAAATCACAAAAGAAGATGTACCTAGTTCTGTAGGTTATATTGTAACTGATCCTCCTTATGGTGTCAGATTGGACAACACAAACATTGATAAGTTATATGAATCAGTTGGTAAGCAGTTGAATGCATTATTCGGTGGTTGGAATGTTTCAATACTCTGTGGTGAACAGGAACTATTGAGTTTCATCAACATGAAACCAAAAAGAACAAACCATGTAACAAACGGTAACATCGACTGTCAAATTGCTCATTACTATGTATTCAGCGATGAAGAAAGAGAAGAGATGACACGTAAGGCAATCGAAAAGAAAGCTGAACGTCTAGCAGCTCCTCTTAGCCCTGGAGCTCAAATGGCTTACAACAGACTTATCAAGAATATCTCTGAAATCAAGCCTAAAATGGAAGCTGAAGGTGTAACAAACTATCGTATTTACGATGCTGATATGCCTGAATACAGTGCTGCAATCGATATTTACAATGACCAATTCATCAATTTACAGGAATATGCTGCACCATCTTCAATTCCAGAAGAAGATGCACAGAGAAGACTTGAAGAATTGATTTTTGCTACAGAGAGAGCTACTGGTATTGATATTGATAATATCTTTGTTAAGAGCAGAACTCCTCAGAAAGGCACAAACCAATATAACAAAATTGCAAACAAGAATAGATTTTATATAATCAAAGAAAACGGTACCAAGTATCTTGCTAACTTCCAAGATTATTTAGATACAGGTATATTCCTAGATCACCGTCCAGTTAGAAAAATGATTGGAGAGATGAGCGAAGGAAAGAGATTCTTAAACTTATTCTGTTACACTGGAACTGCTACAGTTCAAGCTGCAAAAGGTGGAGCTCTGAGCACTGTAAGTGTTGACGCTTCAACTACTTATTTGGATTGGGCTCAAAGTAACATGGATCTAAACGGATTCAAAGGAATGAATCATTTCTTCTACAAAGATGATTGTATGAACTTCTTATACAACACTTATGATAGATATGATCTGATCTTCTGTGATCCTCCAACTTTCTCAAACAGCAAATCTCGTGATTCTTTCAACGTTGATAGAGATCACAAACGTCTGATTCACTTGTGCATGAGACACTTAGATGAAGATGGTGTTTTGATCTTCAGTAACAACTACAGAAAGTTCCAGATGGATGATTTCATCTACCAGGATTATGATGTTAAAGAAATCACACCTGAAACTATTGGGGATGATTTCTCAAGAGATCCTAAAATCCATAAATGCTTCATAATCAAGGCAAAGAAAGAAGAAGTTGCACCTAAGGCTCCTAGAAAGACTGTAAAAAGAAAATCTGAAGTAGCTGATGCAAGTTTGACTGAAACTGAAGAGATTGTAGAAGATGCAGTTAAAGAGACAAAACCAAAATTTGTTGTTAAAGAAGTTAAGAGAAGAACTCATTCAATAATTGATGATGATTTAACATTACATTTCTAAACTAGAGATGTTATAGAAAAGAGACTCCAGGTTAAATTGGAGTCTCTTTTATTTTGTCTTTTGTTAATTGAAATAATTGTTTATCTATAAGAATAAGATTCACTAATCGTGTTGAACTCTATTGATAACTTCCCTACCATTTACAAAGTCTCGAATGTTATTCAATGTTGTATCTGCAATCTTCTGAAGAGCTTCCTCAGTCAAGAAAGCTTGATGAGATGTAACAATAACATTAGGCATTGCAATCAGCAATGTAAGTATTTCATTCTCATGGTCAAGAATTGCATTGCTCTTATCTTCAAAGAACAATCCAGCTTCCTCTTCATAAACATCAAGTCCTGCAGCACCAATCTTTTTAGATCTCAGTCCCTTCAGAAGTGCTGAGCTCTTTACAAGTGCTCCACGAGATGTGTTTATCAATACAACACCATCTTTCATGTTCTTGATTGATTCATCATTTACCATGTGCTTGTTCTCTTTTGTTAGAGGACAGTGGAATGATATCATATCTGATCTTTTACAGAGTTCTTCAAAACTTACGTACTCACAATCAAGATCGGCTTTTGGATAAGGATCATATGCAATCACCTTCATACCAAATCCCTTACATATATCAAGGAAGATACATCCTATCTTACCTGTTCCAACAATACCCATTGTTTTACCATGTAAATCAAATCCTACAAGTCCATTCAACGAGAAGTTGAACTCTCGTGTTCTGACGTATGAGTGATGTAATTTTCTAACAGATGCAAGAAGCAGTGCTGTTGCATGTTCTGCTACTGCATATGGGCTATAAGCTGGAACTCTAGCTACTATAATATTCTTTTTGGTTGCTTCTTTAATGTCTACATTGTTGAAGCCTGCACTTCTCAATGCAATCATCTTAACGCCCATATCTGCTATTGCATCAATTGTAGCAGCATTAAGTTCATCATTAACAAAAGCAATTACTACATCAAATCCATGACAGACTTGAGCATTGCGCGTTTTTAATCTACTTTCAAAATAAGTAATTTCTTCATCATCACTTACATATTTATCAAACCATTTTTTATCATATTCTTTAGTATCAAAAAAAGCTATTTTAGTCATAATTGCCTCCGAGCATTAATTAATTTTGTGTTTTTTTGTTTCTTTATGCTTACAATATACTGATAAATATTAAGGATGGAAAGTGTTTTTAGCACTATATCGATATTTTTTTACCTATTTAAATCAGTCTTCATGAGCACCTAATCCCTATTTACTTAGTAGGTAATAAATTACCAACTTCTAACTTTTGATAAAAATTTTTAAATATTTTTAATTGTTATTACCAAATGTATTACAATTATAGGTCATTCTATTGAATTTTGATAGATTCGGAATATAAAATTGGTAATCTTTAATTTTTTTTAAGTTTTTTTGAATTTCAACAAGATTTTGGAAGATTCATTTTCAACATAAGAATCAAATTGCAGAGCACAGGACATAAAAAAATCCTTCTGTAATTATTTCTAATTCAAAAGGACTGTAAGTATTGTTATTAATTTCTACTCTTTTGGATATATAACTTCTTCAAGCACATCAATTAAAGGTTGATAATCGCCATCAATAGCACATATATCAGCTTCTAAAAAGCCATCAGGATCTGCTTCAGACCATTCAACCTGCCATCCTGCATTCTGTGTTAGAATAATAAAGAAAAGTCTTGCTGTAGGGGCATTACCAGTTCTAAATGGATGCAATGCTTCAATCTCACCCATGTAGTATGCTAAATCACCGATAAATTGCTCTCTGTCAAGTTTTCTTAGAAAGTGTTCCTTAGCTAATCGTTCAAAGATCTCTTTTCCTGCTACCTCAATATATTCAGGTAAACAGAACTCAGTTCTTTTAGCGGCCGTCTTAGTTCTGATAACGCCAGCTGAAGGATACACATCACCAAACAAATGCTCATGTATCTGCTGTAAATGATCTAACGAATAAGGACCATCAATAGGATCAAGTAAAAATTCCGCAGCTCTCATGCTGCTTATATAAATAACAACTCTTCTGAGTTCCTCTCTATCTTTAATTGAGAAGTAGTTACTCAAACACCTAGTTCCTGGATAAAATGAATAATCCATATCGCTAGCTTTGTATTCAACACTATCAAGATTGTGTTCTATTAAGAATTTTTGAATCAATTCATCAGCTGTCTTATCTTTATTAAGAATAGCTGATATGTCTACCTCATCATCAGAAGACATTTCAAAACCTTCCGACTCTTGGTTAAATCTAATATAGTCGATGCAACGTTGCATACGGCCTGCTTCCATTATTTTCTATCGAGGAAATAGAAATTTCCTCTTCTCCTTATGTTAACCAACTAAATGTTGATTAGGTTTAATTTTATTGTTTAACTTTTATACGGTAAAAAAGCAAAATCAATATAAATGAATGATATAAATAGTTTTAACAATCGTCAAGGCATTTTGTCCTATATCAATAAGAAAAACTACCAGATTTCTCTGATAGTTTTCCTTATTTTATATGTAAATATATTAATTACTGAGTTAGAATGTGAATTTAAATCCTGTTACAGCTGAGATTGTCCAATCACCATCAGTAATAGATGTGCTTGCATCAGTTTTAGTTATTGAACCATCAACAGCATATTGAACATGATCACTTAACTGTAGAGCCATACCAAGTTTGGCACCATAAGAGAATACTCCATAATCGAAGAAATCAAATGTAGGATCAAGATCTGCTGTTCCAATAACAGGAACATTTACCAATGTCATATCACCAACAAGACCTAGATCAATAATCAAACTATGTAAATCAAATTCAATTTCAGGAGTGATTGCTACCTTCATTGAAAGATTTGAATTATCTTGGAATCCAGATAAGATTTCAGTTACAACACCAGTTGAAGAATTGATGTAATCAACAGCTGAAATGTCTAAGTTCAATCCAAGACCAACAACTTTGTTGATAGTTTTCATATTATTGAAACCAAGTGCTAAAGTAGCAACAGGTTTGAACTGTAAGTATGAAGCAGAGTTAACTGTGTTTGTTAGTGGAGATAAATCATATGATGCTCCAATTTCCAAACCAATTGAAGTATAATATCTACTTGCCATCTTTGCTTCTTCTACAACAGGAGTTTCTGCAGGAGCTTCTACAACCACTACATCTTCCATTGGCATTGTATCTTCAGCTACCATTGTATCTTCTGCAGGCATTGCTTCTTCTACAGGCATTGCTTCTTCTACAGGCATTGCTTCTTCTACAGGCATTGCTTCTTCTACAGTCATTGCATCTTCTACAGGCATTGCTTCTTCT
>JBFHKM010000112.1:0-10368 GCA_041595335.1 Sphaerochaetaceae bacterium | reverse complement strand
TTGATTATCTAGGCTTCAGAATAGCTTATAATTAGTATCCACACCTTCAAAAAGGCACCTATTTAACAATTTATCATTCAATCCCGAACGTTTTACATATTTCCCTCATCTTGGACTCACAGAGTCAGTATAAGATAGAGGGATATTTTTTTTCCTCATTCAATATCAATTGAATGCAGTTAAAATATCCAATTGTTTTGAAGATTCAATCATGAATGAATCAAGGCTTGAAATCTTATATACATTGTTTATTGATTTGTCTGTTATATGATTTTAAATAAAGAGTTGAACAAGCACTCTTTCATCGACTCAATTGCCTTGGTTTGTTATATAGTCACTTCAAGATCTGAGAGTTATATTGTGCTATTGACTCCAATTCAATTTGGAGATACAGATGGAATTATGAAATTCATTGGAGACAAAAAAAGATACCAGATATAAGAATCCTCATCACATTTGCATGCTTTAAATTTGGATTTTATAAATGGTATCTTTTATGGAATAATTATAAAATTTTAAAAGAAAAATCTTATTTCAAAATTAATGCAAAATTAAGCACCAAAATCTTCTTGTTTTTTTGAATCTAAAACTTTGATAATTTCTGGGATAACCTGATAAAGGTCGCCAACAATACCGTAATCTGCTACTTCAAAAATAGGAGCATCTTTATTTGTATTGATTGCTACGATGTAATCAGAATCCTGCATACCTGCAAGGTGTTGAATAGCACCAGAGATACCACAAGCAAAATAGATTTTAGGTTTTACAGTTGTACCTGTTTGACCAACTTGATAGCTGTGATCAATCCAACCTTCATCAACTGCAGCACGACTTGAAGCAACTGTACCACCAAGTTTTGTTGCAAGTTCTTTTAGAAGATCAAAACCTTCTGGTTTTGCAAGACCCATACCACCTGAAACAATGTATTCAGCATCTGTCAAAGAAACCTGTTCACCAGCATTCTTAACAAATTCAAGAACCTTAGTTCTGATGTCATTCTCTTTCCATTCTACAGGTAATTTGATCAACTCACCCTTTAGGCTCTTATCATAAACTGCCTTGCTCATAACACCAGGTCTAACTGTAGACATCTGAGGTCTGTGATCAGGACAAAGAATTGTAGCCATGAGGTTACCACCGAATGCAGGACGAGTCTGTTGAATTCCCTTAGTTTCAGGATCAATTTCAAGTTTTGTACAGTCAGCTGTAAGACCTGTGTTACATTTTACTGCAAGACATGGACCTAAATCTCTACCAATGTGAGTTGCACCCAATAGAACGATTTCAGGTTTGTAATTCATGATTGCTTCATAAATTACTTTTGTGTATGAATCAGTTCTATATGATTTAAGTTCTTTATCATCAGCTGCATAAACTTTATCAGCACCATATGCGAATAGATCATCAGCTAGAGAGCTGAGATTCTCACCACATATAATTGCACAGAGGTTGCAGCCAATCTTTTCAGCAAGTTTCTTACCTTCACCCAAAAGTTCGATTGAAACCTGCATCAATTTGCCTTCTCTCTGTTCAGCAAAAACCCATACATCATGATATTCTGAGATATCGATTGTCTGTGTTTTCTCGATTTCTTCTTTAGATATTGCATTAAAAGGACAAACTGGAACACAAGTACCACATGTTGTACAATTATCTAATACAACAGCTTTTTTATCAACCATTTTGAGAGCATCAAAAGGGCATGCTTTTATACAAAGACTGCATCCTCTACATAAATCCTTATCAATTATTATAGCCATTCTATTACATCCTTTACTTAATTATATGTTTACTGCTGAGTTTATCAACAAGATTTTCTGCCATTTCTTCAATAGTTCCACTCAACATCTCGCCCTTTCCTTTTACTTCAGGAGAGAATGATTTGAATACTTGAGTTGGAGAAGCTATCAATCCACATTGTTCTTTTTCAAGTTGAATATCATCATGATTCCATACAGTATATTCGTAATCTTTTGTTGCCATAATATTAAAAATAGTCATGTATCTAGGAGTATTTAATTCTTTAACACAGGTCAAAAGACATGGTGTTTGAACTTCAATAACTTCATAACCGTTTTCAAGTTGTCTTTCAACAGTTACTGTTCGATCTTTGATACTTACGATTTTTTGAACATATGTTACTACAGGAATATCCAATCTGAAAGCAAGTTGAGGACCAACCTGAGCTGTGTCACCATCAATTGCCTGTCTACCAGAGAAAATGATATCATAATCGCCAATCTTCTTGATTCCGCCTGCAAGTGTTGTACTTGTAGCACATGTATCTGCACCACCAAATGCTCTATCACTCAATAGATAAGCATTATCGGCACCCATACCAAGACATTCTTGCAACATTGTTGTTGCTTGAGGAGGTCCCATTGTAATTACTTCAACACTGACATCTTCATTTTCATCTTTGATCTGTAGTGCTGCTTCCAATGCGTTTGCATCATCTGGATTTAGAATACTAGGTACTCCATCACGAATTAAAGTACCTTTTACTGGATCTATCTTTACTTCATTTGTATCTGGAACTTGTTTTGCACAAACTATTATTTTCATGATTATACTCCTATTTTAAAAGTTCTCTAGCAATAACTAATTGCTGAACTTGGCTTGTTCCTTCATAGATTGTAAATACTGCACTATCTCTATATAATCTTTCAATTTTATAGTCTTTAATATAACCATATCCACCATGAATTTGCATTGATTTTCTTACAATATCTTTACAAGCTTCTGAAGCAAAATATTTTGCCATAGAACATTCTTTTGAACACTTAACACCTTTATCTTTCATTGCTGCAGCATTGTAAGTTAGAAGTCTTGCAGCTTCTAATTGAGTTGCCATATCAGCAATCATGAAAGAGATAGCTTGGAAGTTACTGATTGGCTGACCAAACTGTTTTCTTTCCTTAGCATAGGTAATAGCTTCATCTAAAGCTGCTTGAGCAACACCAATTGATTGTGATGCAACACCGATTCTTCCGATATCCAATGTTTTCATTGCATTTGTAAAGCCCTGGTTGATCTCACCAAGAACGTTTTCTGGTTTTACTCTAACGTTTGTTAAAATAATATCAGAAGTAGCACAACCATGAAGACCCATTTTAGCTTCAGCTTTACCACATTGAACACCTTCTTGATCCATCTCTACGATGAAAGCAGTTATTCCGCGGTTTCTTTTTGAAGGATCAGTTTTTGCATATACAACAGCAAAATCAGCAATTGGAGCTCCTGTGATAAATGTTTTTCTACCATTTAAGATCCAATCCTCATTGTCTTTAACAGCTGAAGTTGTCATGCTACCTGCATCACTACCAGCACCTGGTTCAGTCAAAGCGAATGACATGTATTTCTCACCTCTAGCAAGTGGTTTCAAATACTTATCTTTCTGTTCTTTTGTACCTGATAACAATAAAGGACCACTACCAAGGGAATTGGCACTAGAAACGTAGATACTTGCTATTGGACTCACTCTTGTGATCTCTTCCATAACAGCTACGTAACTTACAGTATCGCCTCCAGCTCCACCAGCTTCAACTGGCATCTTAATTCCAAGGAATCCACAATCGCCCATCTTCTTGTATAGGTCCATTGGGAAAACACAAGTCTCTTCGATTTCATCAAGAATATCCTTAGTAAATTCTTTTTCAGCAAATTCTTTAGCCAATTTCTTAATTAGCTTTTGCTGTTGGTTTAACTCCATTGATTTCTCCTTACGTTAATTTCTTCAAAATTATCTGTTTAATTTTTTTTATATCTATTTTTCCATTTTCCAGGGTTGGAAAATCTTCAAACCTTATAAAGTATTTTGGTACCTTATAATCAGCTAAATGCTGTTTCACAAATTCAATTAATTCTTGTTCAATTTTAGCGCTCTTGCTTCTGTATACAGCAGCAATTGCCTCACCACAGAAGTCATCACAGACCCCCAATACTTTAACCTGCTGAATTCCGTCATAATTTAAAATGATGTCCTCAATTTCAGTTGGACAAATATTTTCTCCATTCTTGATTATCATCTCTTTAAATCTTCCTGTTAAGAACAAATAGTTGTTCTCATCAAGATATCCAGCATCACCGGTTCTGAGCCAATTGTCCTCAGTGTATAGGGTTGAATTTTCCTCTTCCAATTTGTAATAGCCATTTTTCAAAACATTGAAACCTTTTACTTGAATCTCTCCAACATCACCATTTGCGACTTCGCATTGTTTCTCGTTATCGAAAATTCTCAACTCAAGGCCATCAATCACCTTTCCTACTGTTTTACCTCTGAAACTGACTGGATCATCATATTCAGTAAATGTAATAGCTGGAGATGTTTCTGTTTGACCATACGATTGTTGAAGGTATGGGACATGACATCTCTCGCTGATTTCAATGAAATGCTTCTGGTTTACACATTCTCCTGCAACGATTCCTGATTTCAGACTTGTTAGATCAAATGTTTCAAAATCTTTATTGTTCAACAAAGATTTGTACATTGAAGGAACTCCGCTTAAAACAGTACATCTATACTTTTCAATTGTTTGAAGAATTGAAAGAGAACGAGTTGTAGTGAGGCACAGCAGCATGTTTTTATTCAAACTTGCTAAAAGACCACAAGACAAACCAAAGCAATGGAAAAAAGGTAAAGGCAAACAAACTATATCATCTTCAGTCCATCTCATAGATTCTATTTGAATGCTCGAAATATTCAGCATCTGATAATGGGTCAATACTACGCCTTTCACTCTGGAAGTTGTTCCTGAGGTGAAGATCATATTGAGCTCATCATGAGTGTCGATATTTGAATCTATAATAGAATAGTATGATGGATCAAAATCTTCATAACTGTTCATCCAATTACTGAATCTTTTTTCACCAATATCAAAACAAGCTTTAAAATTTGGTATTTGCTTAAAATTGATTGAATCAATCAAATCAATGTATTTTATTTTTTTGTAACCATCTCCATAAAGTAAAAACTCCAAATCGGCATAACTAATTATATCTTTCAATTCAATACTTTTGTAATTGTAATTTATAAGTACAGGTAATGCCCCAATTCTTGTCAGAGCCAAATATGATACTATCCATTCCAAAGAATTAGCACAGAAAAGACCTACATGAGATTTCTTTTGAATCCCTGCATCAATAAATTGAGATGCAGCATAATTCGATAGATCTGTCAGTTCTTTCCAAGTGACCTTTCTTTCTTTATCAATGATGATGACCTTATTTGGTGATTCTTGCGTCCTCAGCTTTAGAAGAGATGATATTGTTGAATTATTAATCTTGATCTCCTAAATTTAAATTAAACTTTTTTTCAAGCTTTCATAAGCTATTAAAGAAGCGCCTAATGCACCCATAAATTGAGCATCAGGGTTAAAATTAATTTCTTCGTTCAATTCTTGACTCAACGCTTTACGTACGCCTTTGTTCAGAGCTACTCCACCAGACATGTATATCTTTGAACTTATTTTTCCTCTCTTAGCAAGATTGGCAGTTCTAGAAGCAACAGATTGGCAGATACCGGCTACAAGATCATACATGTCCACACCCTTCGATAATTGCGAGATCACCTCTGATTCCGCAAATACCGTACAGGTACTAGAAATAGTAATAGGATGCTTAGATTTTATAGCATAATCACCTAAATCATTAATATTAATATTCAATATACCAGACATAACATCCAGAAAACGTCCTGTACCTGCAGCACATTTATCATTCATCAAAAAATTATTAATTACTCCACTATCATTCAAGAAAATTACTTTAGCATCTTGTCCACCAATATCGATGATTGTTCTTGTTGCAGGATCAGAAAAAACAACACCTTTAGCATGGCAGCTCAGCTCACTTTTATTACCGTCAGCCTGTGCAAAGTTGTTTCGACCATAACCTGTAGAGATGATATATGAGATATCATCCATACTGAGTTTTGCATCTTCCAAACTTTGTTTTACCACAAGATCTGGGCCATCACTGCCTGTTCCTCTACTGATGAGATTCTTTGTAACTATTCTTTTTCCATCCTCTAAAATAACACATTTAGAAGTTGTGGAGCCTATATCTATTCCTAGTGTAAACATGTATATCCCTTTATTAATTTAACATATCTTTGAATGTTTCAATTAATGTTTCTGCTTGACCATATTCTTTTGTCTGTCTATCAACTTCAACTTGTACCAAAGGCATGTTTGCAGCCTCACAAGCTTTTTTGATAGCAGGGTAATCAAATTCTTCTGGATCACAGAACTTAGTCATAACAAGCAAGATGCCTTTTGCATCATATTTTTTAGCTTGTTCAACAATGTAGTTAACACGATTTAATTGTGGATCATACAATACAGAACAGTTGTCCATATTTGCCCATTTTTCAGATAAGCTCTGAAGAGCATCATCTTTAACTTCAGCATCAGTTCTGTACTGTCTAGTTTCAGCAGCAACATCATCAGCAACAATCTGTAGATTGTTCTTATCTAAAATTTGCAAGAAAGCTTTTTGATCAGCAAGAATTCCTGTTGTATAAATTTTAGTTTTATCAGAAACTTCTTTTTCTTTGCTGATTGCATCAATCAAATCATTTACCATTTTTGTGTGCTCTTCTTTTAGAACAAAAGTAGCTGATTTAAATACAGCAGATCTATCTAAAGTAGAGATATCACTATGTTTTGAACACATAACTGCAAATCTTCTCATTGCATCATTGTGCTCGTTATAAACTTTGATTGATTCTTTCAATTTTGCTTCATCAAATTTTTCACCAGTAGCTTTTTCTAGAGCTTCAATTACACTTTCATAAACTTTGTATGTGTATTTGATACCAAAATCAGCCTTTCTGTTTTGAGGATAAGCAACAGGAATGAAAGGTACATCTTCAACAGCAGCTTTCCAGTTCTGTCCCAAACATTTTAAAGTATCACATAGATGTGGAATTAAAACGGCACTTACACCCTGGTATTTCTTGTTCATACCCAACTGCAATAAGCTCTGAGCTATTGAACAATAGAATGTTGGAAAGTATTCTTTTGCATCATTGATCTCAACATCAGCTCCCCAAGCACCCATTGGAACCAAGCCCATTGAGTGTGCGATTTCTTCAGGAGTATAAACTGGTGCTACTAAAACTATTTTTTTCCCTTCTTTCAAATATCTATCTTTGATTTCTTTAGGGTTGTTAGCTAAATTATAAAAAGGTTTAAAAAGTTCTGTTTTATTCATTATTTTGTCTCCTTGTTTGCTTCAATAAGTTCAGATAATCCTTGAACTCGAGTTTCATACTGTGCTTCAGAGAAACAACTTGGATCCGCTTGGTCACCATCAAAACTTACAACAGGAATATTGCATTCTTCGCTGATTCTTCTTGACATCTCTGGCATGAAACCACTCCAAAGTTTACAAGAACGGTTTGTATGAACTAAAACGCCATCAACACCAATTTCTTTACACATCTCTGCTCTATTGGAAGTAGCTTTTTCCAAACTGATTGAGTTAGGAACATTTGAATAAGCTCTGCACAAGCCCTTCATATCATCATAGATATAACTGAAAGCGTCTGCATAAACTGTTGCAACCATGTTTAGATTGTTCTCTCTCAAACCATGACTTGTAGATCTCAACCAAGGCCAACAAGCGATTCCTTCAAACATGATACGACCCTTCTCTTCGCCTCTATAGGTTGAAACACCTTTCTGGTGAAGTTCTTCCCATTCCTCACATAACTGTTCCATAGCTTCAGCTGCTTCGAGTTTACCTCTAGCTGTTACCATAACTGCCATGTGGTTCAACAATACAAAACCATTGAAAGGAGAAGGTTTGTATGTAGCTTTTTTACAAGCTTTCATCCAAGCTCTTGAAGAACGTCCAGAAATCTCTTGGATTTCTTTGAATTTTTCATCGCTCCATTTTTTGCCTGTTAGTTTTTCAAGACCATGAACTACATCCCAGAATTGATCTTCAATGTACTGAAGTTTATCATCTGTTACTTCAAATTCATTGCTGTAAGGGAAATCGATCATAAACATTGGAATATCTAATTGTACAGCAAGGTTTTCATACCATTTGATCATGATATTACAGATATTGCTTGCACATAGTAAAAAATCTGGTAGTGGTACATCCTGTTCTGGACAAGATTTGATCTTAGCATAAGCAAAGTTAACTCTTGCATATGCACATACATCATTGCAGTAACCATCTGCTTCAGCGATACTGCACATCTTTTCACCTGCTCCACGAGCGGCAATTGCAGCAGCTTGGTTTTCAGGATAAACAACATGTAATCCTAATGTTTCAGGTATTTCAACTGGAAAGTTAGAAGCACACCAACCAATCATCTCACCATTTTTTTTAGCTTCCATTGCATCTGTATAAGCTTTCTTTGCAATGGTATTCAATTTGTAATCAGCGGAATTTGGATCTACTGGTCTTCTTTTTTTAGTTTTAACTTTTTCTTCCATAATAACCTCTTTATTCTTTTATTATTAATAACTGAAATAATTATTATTTCTCTCTTTTGTCTTCGTAGATATATAAAACTTTCTCTTCAAGCATCTTAGAAATTTCTTCATCGCTGTATCCAAGAGACTTAGCTATTTCAACACCGTTTTCACCAATAAGAGGTCCTTTGTTGTATTCAGGAATACCCATGTTTTCAAATTTAACTGGCATTCTAACAAGAACTCTTTCATTACCGTTGTCATACTTCATTTTATATAGACAATCATTAGCCCAAGCCTGTTCATCATTTAAAATATCTTTCCAGTTCTGTGCCAAACTGAATGGTAGATCAAATTTTCTTAAGATTTTGTCCCATTCATCAGCATTCTTTGTCTTGAATGCATCCATAATTAGGTCATACATGAACTGAGATTTTTGATTTTTAATTAAGTTTTGAATTGGGAAATATGTTGGATTGTCAACTAAATCCGCTCTTCCAATAGCTTCCATGAATCTGTTGTAATATGTATTGTAATCAGGCATACAAGTTTGAATGTATCTGTTATCTTTTGTATTCCAAGCAGAAAGGAATGGCTGTGGACGCTCTCTAGTATTGATTGGATAGTTGTTTGCACCTAAATCATAGTTAGCTGCTTGAACCATCATACCCATGTTGTAAATAGCTGTTTCGAACAATGAAGTCTCAACTTTTTCACCATGACCTGTAACTTTAGCATGGTACAATGCTGCACATATACCAGCTGCAAGGTTCATACCAACATTGTGATCACCAACACCTGGAACAACGTTCATAGGTTTGCCTTCTTTTTGGCGAAGAGTTTCAAGATATCCACCTCTTGCAAAGAATGCTGTGAAATCAAAACCTGGAAGATCTTTATCAGGACCTTTTTCACCATAACCTGTACAAATTGCATAAACTAGTTTTGGGAATTTAACTTTAAGAGTTTCGTAATCTAGACCTGCTCTCAACAATGCTTGAATTCTCCAGTTTGTAATGAATACATCTGCATCTTCAAGCATTTTAAACAATAGTTCTTTACCTTCATCTGTTCTTAGATTGATAGAAATACATTTTTTATTGGCATTTTCTAATTCCCAGGTAGTATTTTCATACATATCCAGAGGTCTATCTTCACTAGGTGCTGTATATCTCAAAGGATCACCTTTTGCAGATTCTACTTTTGTTACATCTGCTCCACAATCAGCAAGGAATCTACCAGCAGAAGCTGCTGCAATAAAATTTGCCATTTCAACTACTTTTACGCCTTCAAGTAATTTTTTCATATTAATTCTCCTATAAAAAGCTGGCATTGAATGCCAGCATCAAAATTATTCTTTGTTACCTAAGCCATTTATCATATGAATGATGAATGGAATGATGATAACTATCACTGTTATAAATCCTAAGTATTTATAACCTTTAGCTACCAATGGAATTAATCCAAATTGAGCAACAGAGAATGCGATAACATCTGCAATTAATGCAACGATGATTGTTCTTTTTTTATGTTTAGACTTAGCTACTGCAGGTTCTTCATCTTTTTCCCAAGCATTAACATATCTAGCTACAACACCTGCAATCATGTTAACAGCAGTTGAGATAGCACCTAGGATGATCAATAGAGAGATAACTGGAGTGAGTACTGATGCACCAACACCTGTTTTAACCAACAATAGAGTTGGAACACTTACATTATGAAGTTCTGGGTTATTGATTATTGCTAACATACCAATTGTGCACATCAAAATAACAAATGAGTTGATCAAGAAACCATAAACCATTGATATTTTAGCATCTTTTTCACTTTGGAATGATTTTGCATGCTGCATGAATAGACCAATTGAAGCTAATTGGAATGCACCATATAAGAAGCATTGCTTAATAGCAGGCCAAAGTGGAGCTTTCTCAGCAGC
>JBFHKM010000111.1:0-10414 GCA_041595335.1 Sphaerochaetaceae bacterium | reverse complement strand
GAACCTGCAATTCCAATAGTTTGGATCATTTTGAACTTTCTCCCCAGAGTCTTTGAACTTTGATTGAAATAAATATTTTTTTATTTATTTAATATTAGTTATATAGACATAAATGTTCAAGATGTAAATAGATATTTTTTTATTTTAATTTGAATTGTTACAATTTTGTGTAATTTTAAATTATTTTCTTTATTATATGCTGTTTTAAGTTTATATTAACTTGTCTTTTTAACAATATTTACATTAATATAATAAAATTGTTTGAATGAATATGATTATGTTATATAATTAATTGAAATAATACAGAAAATGGTGGTGATTAATTGAGTTACAGTTTGATAATAGTTGAAGATGAATTTATAATGCTTAAAGAACTTGAGATGATGATTGATTGGAAGAGCCTTGGTATTGAGTTGGTAGCAAAAGCTTCCAATGGAATTGAAGGTGAGAGAGAGATCGAAAAGCACAACCCTGATATTGTAATTACTGATATAAGACTGCCTGGACAAGATGGCCTTCAGATGCTTGAGAAATTTCCTGATGTCCGATCAATAATTCTATCTGGTTACAGTGACTATAAATATATGAAAAAAGCAATCAAAATCGGAGTGGAGGATTATCTTCTGAAACCGGTTGATAACGATGAGCTTTTGAAGACTGTTGTGAACATTGTCACTGAATTGAACAATGAGAAATTATTGAAAGCAAAAGAGAATATTGAAAATGAAGTTGTTCCTCTTGAAAAGAGCTTCAGCAACCATCTTATCAACTCTGCTGTTGGATATATAAGTGAGAATTACAGTTCATCCATTGGCCTTCAAGAAGCAGCCAGTGCATTGAATGTTTCAGAGACACATCTATCAAGATTGTTTAAAGAAGTCACCAAGGTGAACTTCCTATATTATTTGAATGCATTTAGAATCAACAAGAGCATATATCTATTAAAAAATTCTAACATCAATATTTCTGAAATAGCATTCAACTGTGGTTTTTTAAATCCAGGATACTATACAAAGATTTTCAAAAGATTTTTAGGTATAACTCCAACCGCTTATAGAGATAAACTGTAGTCAATTATCATCAATAAACAGCCACAATCATAGGAAATTAAATGAAGAAAAAACCAACAATATTTGAGAGGTTATTTTTATATTTCGGAATTATAATTGCAATACCTAGTTTTGTATTTGCTGCATACGCCTTCATAACAGGACAGCTTCAGATAACTCGAAACATAGAAGAGCAAGCAAGTTTGTATATAGACAATGACTCTCAAGCATTTTCAAAGGTTCTTGATGATTACAGACATAAAGCCTATGAAATATCAAAAAATGAAAAGTTGATAAGTCTTTTTGATGAAAACGATGATACAGAAGTTGACAACAAGGATATCTACACAATGCTCTTTGATGTGATGAAAGGTGATACCTACAAGGCAACAGTGAGTGTTGTTTCTGTTGACGGTCAGAAGAGGTTATCAACTCATGTCTTTCCTGAAAGATATGATGTGAGATATTACAATACAGAATCAGATTTCACAAATCCTATTGTATGGAATGTTCCATCAACTCAGACTTCAATTTCAATTGATAATAGATACGTCAACGTAAATGGAGATGAGATTGTTCTGTCTCTGCTAAGAAATGTATTTGATAAAGATGGCAACAACATAGGTTATGTTATTGTTGATGTCTATGATCAAAGTCTTGATAATTCAATAAACAACAATAATTTCTTTAATGATGTGCTGCTCATAAACAAAAAGAGTTACTACGCTGCGTCTTTGATAGATGGAACAAATTATGGTAACTTTTTGAATTTCCCGTATCTAAAAGATAGACCAGATGAATTTAATAATGCAACAGAGATAAATGGTACACACCTCTTTACAGTGAGAAATATACAGAATACTGATTTGGTTGTAATGGGTGTCATTGATATGACTCACTACACAGATAACTTCTATTCAACATTGAAGGTCTTTGCTATAACTCTCGCTGTCGGTCTGCTCATTGCTCTTCTTCTCGCCTATCATTTCTCAAGAAACATGTCCATATCAATCAACAATGTCATAAACTCAATGCATAAAGTTGAAGAGGGAAATATGGCAATTGAGATAAGAGAGCATGACATAAAAGAGCTTGATGAGCTGAATGAGAACTTCAATGACATGGTCATCCAACTTGTGAAGCTCGTAAAACAGGTTCAGGAGGATGATAGAAAGTACTCGCAAGCGGAGATGAAATCTCTTGAAGCACAGCTTGATCCTCATTTCTTGTTCAACACACTCAATACCATAAAGGCAATTGCTAGAATAAATGAGCAGCAGGAGATCTATGAGATTACAATTAGACTTGGAACTCTACTAAGATCAAATCTTAACAACTCAAAGACAACAAGTACCATTGATGAGAGCATATCTCTTGTAAATGATTATCTGACGATTCAAAAGATTAGATTTGGTGAGAAGCTTCATGTCAGCTATGATGTTGATGATGATATAGCAAACAATGTGATTCCAAAGCTCATTATTCAACCTCTTGTAGAGAACTCTCTCAAACATGGACTGGAACCTAAAATAGGGGATTGGTACATAGATATTCACTGCAATAAAGTAGATGATAAGATTGTAATTCGTGTCCGTGATAATGGCGTTGGACTTTCTTCTGATTTCAACAGTGATTTTGCAAGTTATAAAAATACCACACATGTTGGTCTTTACAATATATATCGCAGACTCGATATTCACTATGAAGGTAAGATGAAATTCAACATTGTGAATGCTGAAGATGGCTTCACTGAGGCCAAAATAGTTCTTCCTCTTACATCAAGAATTGCCAATTTGCAGATGAGTACAAAAGAAAAAGATGAGACTTAAAAATATAATTTCTAAGTCTCATGGTAACTCATTATTTTAGAATTTCTTAGCTACTTCGTCTTTCAGCTCTCTTATGCTGCATCTGGAGTTCTTGTCTTCAAACATGCTTTCATTGACAAGTTTTGGAATGTCAAATTCTTCCCACTTCTCAACATATATATGCTGTCCCCATTCTTCTGTTTTGGGGCGGCTGTTCAAAAAACATGGTGCATCATCAAAAATCATGACCCAGTTTGCACGTCTGTTGTTGGTGCCTCGGTTGTCGAGACTTGTCATGCAGGAGTCCGCTCTCATCATTGAGCGACCACTGTAGTTCTTGCTGTCATTCACTATGTCTGAAAGATTTTGAGTCAATACAGATGGTGAGCTTTCAACTTCTACTGCTTTAGCAACACCTCTTGCCATGATCATGTTGTTGAGCCTAAGATAAATTACATCTCCAGGTTTTATATCTATTGCCATCTTCAAAGTGGCAGTGGTAATTCCATTGTGAGTTTTATCATTGCTGTAGTATGAATAGAGAGGGGCATAGTTGTTCTCTTTTGCTGTTTTATAAAGTGCCATCTCAAGGGAGGTGAAGAAACCTCCTCTCGATGTTCTGTTTGGATCTCTTACTGTTATGCATTTAGCCATTTTTGTTTCCTTCTTGTTATCTTATATATTCAAGATACAACAAAAAGTGTGAGCAGACAAACTAAAATGAAACAGTTGTGTTGAAATCTTTATTTTAAAGCAATGAACTCTCAACTTCAGCGAGTTTTGATTCTGAGATCATGAATTTATTATCAAGATAATAATTCAATGAAACCTCCCATTCTCTCATGTAGTTATCAAAGACATCTCGAGTGAAATCCTTTATCTGAGATACTCCATCTTCATCAATCGCTGTCGCTGTGTATGTGATTTCTGCAGTTGTTCTTCCATTCTCTTCTGCAATTAGATCTATTTTATATTTTTGAACGACGCTGTAGGGAATGATTTGATACATCTCAAGATGAAAGTTCTCCATATCATGAGCTGTAACTATCCATATACTGTCATTTGTTGTGTTTGGTGTGATGAATATGCATTCTTTTTCAATCACTGAAGAATTGCTGAGTACAAGTTTTGGCATCCAACCTGGAGTCCATTTTGTCTCTTCAACAGGACAGATCAGGGGGAACACTTCTTCTTTAGGTCCATTCCATGTTTGGTATCCAACATATTTGCATCTAATAGGTTCTTTTATTTCCATATCAACGACTCCTTGTACTTCTATTATTCAAGCGTTGCTAAGGATTTGCAAGGATTATTTACAAAAAAATAATGGAGCAGATTTCTCTGCTCCATTTATAAAGTTCTCTATTTGATAATATGTATTAACCTTTTCTTGATTCAAATACAGCTGCACCACCTAAGAAATACTTAGAAAGAGCACCAAATAAGATGAACATTGGAATTGATGCAATAAGAGCACATGCCATCATAGCACCTTCATCAGTCTGCTTCTCTTCAGCAAATTTAGATAGGTAAAGTGGAATGGTCTTCATTGTCTCACTCTGAGATACAAGCAATGGCCAAAGTAGATTGTCCCACTGGTTTCTGAATGATAGAATAGCCAATGTAGATATAACTGGTAAACAGTTAGGGAATACAATGCTCAAGAAGATTCTGAACTCTCCAAGACCATCAACACGAGCTGCATCAATAAATTCAGCAGGGAATGTCAACAGATACTGTCTCATCTGGAACACACCAAATGCAGTTACAAGGAAAGGTACAATCAAACCACGGTAGCTGTTCATCATATGAAGATTTGCAGTTACGATATAAAGTGGAATCATGATTGCTTCAAAAGGAATCATCATTGTTGCCATAATTGACATGAAGATTGCATTCTTACCTCTGAAGTTGAACTTTGCAAGTCCATATCCACAGAGAGCTGATAATAAAACAGTTGTTACTGCAACTGTACTAGCTACGATCAATGAGTTAGCAATATTTCTTAGAAATACAGGATTGTTGTTGTTACCGAAGATTGCTTTATGGAAGTTTGTTAACCATGTTCTATCGCTAGTTGTGAAATACTCTCTTGATGGAATCCATCTAAAAGGCATAGCCAATATCTGCTTTGCATCCATAACTGATGCTACAAGCATGAATAATATAGGGAGTACTGTAAAGCATAAAACCAATGCTAAAATCACCCAAATAAGAGCTTCCGCTACTGTAATTTTTCCGACAAATTTATTCATTATCTCAATCTCCTAATAATCAACATCATCACTATCACTTATCTTGAACTGTACAATAGTTAAAACAAGCATAATAACGAATAGAATGATTGACATTGCACTAGCTCTGCCAAGTTTACCGTGTTTGATACCAGTGAAATAAATATTCATGGTAATAACATCGATAGGAGGTCTTGAGGTACCACCCTGTACGAACATGTACTGTGTACTGAATGTCTTCAAACATTGTAGCATTGCCATAACAGATACCAGAAGTACTGTTGGTTTTAGTAGAGGAAGTGTGATTCTCCAGAAGTTACTCCATTTACCAGAGCCATCAACAGTTGCTGCTTCATAAAGTGTTGGAGGGATTGTTGCAAGTCCTGTGATGAACAGAATTACAAAGTATCCGATATACTTCCAGAAATAAACAACCATGGTTGAGAATTGAAGCATTGTTGAATTTACCAACCATCCATAGTCCTTACCTGCTGTGTTCAGCAGAGCGTTGGTTGTTTGGTTAACAATACCACGAGGATCAAACATAATCATCCAAATGGCTGCAGCTACAACTGATGATAAAACAGCTGGCAGATAGAATCCAATTTGGAAAAATCCTCTGTAGCGTGTTTTTCTTAGTTGCATCAAGAATACAGCAATGATCAATGAAACTACTACCATTGGTATGAATGTGCCAAGGGTAAAGGTAATTGTGGCTCTCATTGAATTTAATAGTGAAAAACCACCATTACTTTTTGTAAATAGATATTTATAGTTTTCCAAACCGATGAATTCTGATGTACGATTCATGATCTGTTTGTCTGATAAACTCGTTACAAAAGCACTGATAATAGGGTAGAAACTGAATACTGCAAAGAAAATCAAACAAGGAACTGTGAATAAAAATCCCCAACGAGCTTGTTTCTTTTCAATACTGTAATGTTTAATAGGTTGCTTGGACATTTTGTCCTCCAAAGAAAATATGTAGGATAGAATAGATATTGAAGGCAAAGATGCCTTCAATATCATAAATTAATTGTAACAATTAATATTAATTGAATAGAATCTTAATCTTCGTCAACTAATTCTTGAACAGAAGCTTTCAATTCTTGGTAAGCCTGTTCAGGATCCATGTTCAGAAGCATTACGTTGTTAACAGCTGTTGATAACAATGATTGTACTTCTGTAGCATTTTTACCGTAGTATAGGTGATGTGCTCTTTCCATGTCGCTTTCAAAAACTTCTGCATAAGGCATGCTCTTGAAAGTTTCACTGCTCATCAACTCTTTTGTTGGTGGAATCAAGTTAACTTCAGTTAGATACTCTTGTTCATGAGATAGCATTGAACCAATCAATTCCCAAGCTTTCTGCTGAGTCTTTTCGCTTTCATCTGCATTTACCATGTAGAATTGGCCGTAGAAACTTGCTGAAGTATCAGCTACTGCATCTTCCCAAACTGGGAAAGGTACTACCATCCATTCACCACTGTTATAGAAATCAGGGTTGTCGGATTTAATTCTTGCTTCTTGGTATAGACCAGACATTGCCATTGCCATATCGTTATTGTTGTTGTTGAATAATTTTCTAGCATTTTTATAAGTAGGAGAGCCTAAGTTAAGACCGTTTGGTCCCCAATTCTGCATGTAAGTTAGAACTTTTACCCAAGCTTCTTCACCGATGATAGCTTCGCTGCCGTCTTCGCTAAATAATGAACCACCTAATTGGTTTACCATAGGAACCAAAGTTTCCAAATAGTAAGGGTATCTGAAGTCGAAACCTCTTCTTTCAATGATATCACCGTTTCTTAAAACTAGTTTCTCAGAAACTTCTACCATCTCTTCCCAAGTTTTTGGGTAATCTTTTTCAGGATCTAGACCAGCATCTTTGAAGATGTTCTTGTTGATGTATAGACACCAGCTCAAACCTTCAAAAGGAATACCATAAATCTCACCATCATAAGTTACAGGATCTAACATACCGTCGATATAATGTGATTTCATATCTTCAGCATCTTTGTAACCAAGTGCTTCATAGTTAACAGGTGCAACACGTCCAGCTTGAACGAATGGGTTTGCATTGCTGCTTTCTAGATTGAAAATTGTTGGACCTTCAGAAGCTGCGAAAGCTGTTTGAATCAATTCAATCATTTTCTTTGAAGCCTGACGAGTAGCTTTAACAGTTACATCTGGATTTGCTGCTTCAAATTCTGCAATATAACCATCTTCGATAGCCTGACGGTTTGTGTCTTCATGTGTCCAGAAATTGATTGTTACATTACCATCTTTTTCGCTAGAACCTTGAGCGAAAACAAAAGATGGAACTAATAAAAGTGCTGTAAGCACCATAATTGTAAGTTTTTTCATTTTGAAAAACCTCCCTTAAATGTTATACAACATTGTAGTTGTGTTTTTTCGTTTTCAACAAGCTAACTATTTTGATATTCTTGCAACATTTTATACTGATTTTGTAATATTATCTCGATTGAGCCTATATTTTTTCTTTGATTTAGATGAAGGAACGATTTCTAAAATGTCCTCTTTACATAGATTGTTTATGGTCCTGTTTAAGTGTCGGTAACTAACAGCCAAAAGGCCTGATAGCTCAACAAGATTCTCATCAAAAATATCATCATCACATGTCGCTTCAATGTATTGAATTAGTCTCTCTTTCACACTCAAACTGTTGTTGATGGAGAACTGCAGAGAGGTGTTGTTGAGCTTTGTTGCAAGGTTCTTTGCAATCAAATTGCTGAATTCTATATTCTTTCTAAAAAAGCGTCTGCTTATATCCATCAATAGAATGTAGCAATCCATATCTGTTATTGCAATTATTGTAGTTTCAGATACATTGAGCTCAAGCGTGAGCTCAAGATCTCCTAAGATATCATCACCATTGAAGATTTCAAGAAGTATTTCCTTTCCGTCTTCATTGAAGCGAAGGGCCTTAGCTTTTCCTGTGACAATGTAGACAAGGTGATCAAGGTTGTAGCCCTGTTTTATTATAGGTGTTCCTTTTTTATAATGGATTGCCTTTCCATATTTTTTAAATATTTCATTCATATCTGTATTATATGGGACATAGGTCCCATATTAAATAGGTGGTGGTGATTTTTAATGATATTTGTGTTAGGTTGAATCAAGTCGAAATTTAAGCGAAAAAGTAAATATGTGGGACAAATGTCCTATATGTCCCTATGAAATAGGTGATATATTAAATCAAGAGTTCTGCGATAGCACTCAATTTTAGGATTGATGCAGTTCTCAAAATTTGTATTTCTACATAGATACAACGAGGTAAAAAATGAAATCGATGAGTGGTAAAGGCGATATAGAGGTGTCTGTATTTCTATATTTAATTAACAAATAAGTAAAATATTTTAAGATATTGATATTTTATTTCTATTTAAAACAATATATCTTAATTTAAACTATTTATCGATTTTGTCCTATCAAAATGCGTCATTGGTTGCTTGAATTCAATACTTGCAACAAAATGAAACAAATTTATACAAAAATCTTTGACAACTTGGGGTATCTAAACTATAGTATTCCTAGATAATGATGTCAGAAATTTAGTAATTCTTAATATAATTTGTAGCACTTTTATAAAATCATAAAAAATAAATTTCTGATATATTTCTCAAAGAAAGAATTTCATACTTTTTATATCCATAGGGAGGGATTGTATGGTAGTTGGTAAGAAAATAAACAGGGTAGATGCTGTAACTAAAGCAGATGGTACAGCAAAATATACCGAAGATTTATTAGACGATAAGTGTCTAGTAGCAAAAGTTCTTCATAGCACAATTGCAAATGGTAAGGTTTTATCATTTGATTTGGAAGAAGCAAAGAAAGTTCCAGGTGTTGTAAAAATCATCACTTCATTTGATGTTCCAGATATTCAGTATCCTACAGCTGGTCATCCATGGTCAACTGAGAAGGCTCATCAAGATGTATGTGACAGAAAGCTTTTAAACACAAGAGTTAGATTCTATGGTGATGAAATTGCAGCAGTTATTGCTGATGATGAAATTGCAGCAGATCATGCAAGAGATTTAATCAAAGTTGAATACGAAGAGTATCCAGCAATTTTTGACATGGAAGAATCTGTTAACAATCCTGGTGATGTTCCAATTCACGAAGAGAAACCTAATAATGTTATCGTTAAATCAAACTACGAAGTACTTGATTATGATGAAGCTGTTAAAGAGCCTGGACTCATTAAAGTTACAGGTGTTTATGAAACACAGAAAGTACAGCAGTGCCACATTGAAAATGCCTCTTCTTTTGCTTACAAAGAAGCAGGTAAGGTAGTTGTTGTATCATCAACTCAGATTCCTCATATTGTTCGTCGTGTCTGCTCACAGGCTCTGGGCTGCGATATGGGTAAAGTAAGAATCATCAAACCTTATTTAGGTGGTGGTTTTGGTAACAAACAAGATGCTCTGACTGAACCTTTGAATGCTTTCTTAACATTGCAGGTTGGTGGACGTCCTGTTAAATTGATGTACACAAGAGAGGAGACATTCTTTGGAACTCGCTCTCGTCATGCAATGAAATTCTACATCACATCTTATGTAAGACCAAACGGCACATTTGCTGCACGTGAGATTGTTGCTTACTCTGATAATGGTGCTTATGGCTCACATGCTCACGCTTTGGTTGCAAACGCAGTCAATGCATTCAGAATGATGTATCCAGTTGGTGCTATCAAAGGTGTTGCTTACACTGTTTATACAAACAACCCAACAGCAGGTGCTATGAGAGCTTATGGTATTCCTCAAATTGGATTTGCTTTAGAAGCACACGTTGATGATATCATTGCAAAGCTTCCAAATGATGATGCAATCTCATTCAGAAAGAAAAATATGATGCAACTGGGTTATGTTGATCCAGGAACAACAATCACATGTCATTCAACAGGTCTGAGCGAATGTATCGATAAAGGCCGTGAGGCAATTGGTTGGGATGAAAAGATAGAGAAATATAAAAACCAAACAGGTGATGTTCGTCATGGTGTTGGTATGGGTATCTTCTGTTACAAAACAGGTGTTTATCCAATTGCTCTTGAAACTTCAGCTTGTCGTATGATTCTTAACCAAGATGGTTCAATCCAACTTCAAGTTGGTGCAACAGAAATCGGCCAGGGTGCAGATACTGTATTCTCTCAGATGGCTGCAGAGACATTGAGCATACCTTTTGAAAATGTTCACATTCTATCTCAACAGGATACAGATGTAACACCTTATGATACTGGAGCTTATGCCTCTCGTCAGACTTATGTAACAGGTATGGCTGTTAGAAAGACAGCAGAATCACTGAAG
>JBFHKM010000110.1:0-10574 GCA_041595335.1 Sphaerochaetaceae bacterium | reverse complement strand
TACAGCATTCATCATTACAGTTGCACCTTCTGTGCACTGCTCCATTGATGAATATTCTGGTTCACAATGACTGAGTCCATCCTTAGATTGAACAAAAATCATAGTTGTTGGCATCATGTAAGATGCAAACTGTGCATCATGACCTGCTCCTGAATGTATCATCTGATGAGTCACACCAGATTCTTCTGCAGCTTTTTTTACATATGAAACAAGTTTTTCATCCCAATAAACAGTGTCTCTGTTCCATGCTTTTTCAACAGTACAACTGCAACCATTCCAATCTTTGTCTGCACAGCTCTTTACTATAGCCAATACTTTGGCAAGTACATCAGGATCTTCATGACGAACATCGATGCAGAAGTCAAAATAATCTGGAACACATGTATGAATACAAGGATGACAATCTACCTCACCCGTTGTATATACGAGTTCAGGATATCCAAGTTTATCTATCTCTGTGTGCAAATAGAGCAAAGCCTGAGCTGCTGCAAAAAATGCATCTTTTCTTTTTGGCATTGGAAAGGTTCCAGCATGAGTTGTCTGACCATAGAATTTAACACGGTAATTGAACATACCCAAGACACAATCAACAACACCTACATCATTACCTGCATCTTCTAGAATAGGACCCTGTTCAATATGTGTTTCGAACATATACTTATATTTCTCTGGACTCAATCTATTTGTTTCATCACCTTTAAATCCTGATTTATCAAGAGCCTCTCCAAAGGTTGTCTTTCCTGTAAGAACATCCTTTGTTTCAAGCATATCCTCTTTTCTAAATTTTTCTTTTATACTATCTGGTAGATAATCATAACAGACGATACCTGAGCACATCATTGCTGGTGGATAAAGAGAGCCCTCTTCATTTGTCCAGACCATTGCTGTCAAAGGATGTTTATGAGGAATTTTCTGATCCACAATTGTTTCTAAAGCTTCCATTGCACTTATTACACCCAATATACCATCATAATTACCACCATTCTTTACAGAATCAATATGAGATGCCATAACAATACGCTTTGCATCAGGATCGCTACCTTCTAAGGTTGCATAAAGATTGGCAACATCATCAACTTCTATTGTTGCTCCGATAGCTTCCATTCTCTTGATGAATTCATTTCTTGCTAGAATAGCTTCAGGAGAGAGAGAATAACGAGTTATTCCACCATGACCTGCATCTCCATAAGTAGAAAAGGTCTTAATTTTGTCTGACATACGTTCTAGACTGCATTTATACATAAACATATCCTCCATAAGATAATTATTTTTGTTTTTTTAAATATATTATTTGCTTTTTTTTGTAGGGATGCATGCAGTTCATAACAAGTTCATCAACTTCTTTTCCTGTAACTGCATATGTGTACTCACCACCACTGTTTAATGAAACAGAAAGTAAAAAATCTCCATCCCAATCAGTAAGATATACCCGCTTTATAATCGCACTGGCATCATTTCTACGATATTTTGAACCATTGAGCTTGGCCATTTCTTCATTCATTCGCAAAAAACCATGTATGAAGTAGCCTCCAGATAAAAGGTCCTTGTAAGGAGGTTTGGACTTCTTATTGAATTCGATTGTAACTGGAACTTCTGTTATCCCACATGGCAAATCACGAAGTTCAATATCCACCGTACGAAAATTCTCTGTGGGCATCAAACTTGAAAGCTTTATTTTTTTAGCTTTCTCAAATCTATCGATCATAAAATTTCCTCCTGTTCAAGAGTTGCTTTTGGTTTTGAAATACGTTTGCCAGATTCAATTGCTTCAACTGGACAAACAAGTTTGCATAGGTGACATCCAACACATTTGTTTCCAACAAGCTTTGGCACTCTGTTTGAAAAGTCAAATTCTATTGCTTGATGGCCAGCATCTTTACATGATATATAGCAACGACCGCAACCAATGCATCTATCTAATTGAAACTTTGGATAAACTATTGTTGTTCGATTGAGTTTTTCTGAAGATACAATATTATCATTTGCCATTGATATAACATCAGATATTCTTTCAATTTTATTCTCATTCATAAATGAAGACATTCCATTTTTGAGAGCATCGATTATTCGATATCCATATTGCATAACAGATGTTGTAATTTGAATATTTCCACATCCAAGTGCTAAAAAGTCCAATGCATCTCTCCAGTTTTCAATACCACCCATTCCACTTATTGGAATGGCATTAAGTTGTTTGCAATTTACAAGATCATTTATAAATCTTAGAGCTATTGGCTTAACAGCTTTTCCGGAATAACCAGAAACAGATGATTTTCCAACAATATTTGGTTGTGATGTCATTGTCTTCATATCAAGTCCTGACAAACTTTTGATGGTGTTGATTGCTGCAATTCCATCAGCTCCTCCCTCTATTGCTGCTATAGCTGGAATCTCTATATTTCCAACATTAGGAGTCATCTTTGCCAGTATCGGTAAAGTTGTTCCCCGTCTTGTGCATTCAGTATAATGCTTTACAAGTTCTGGGTTCTGACCAACATCTGAGCCAAGCCCATCCCCACTCATGTGAGGACAGGAAAAATTACATTCAATGATATCTGCACCAGCTTCCTGCGAAAGTTGTGCCAATTTTGTCCATTCTTCATCCGTTTGTCCCATGATAGAAGAAACAATCACCTTGTTTGGAAAGTCTCTCTTTAAGTCTGAGATAAACTTTAGGTTTTGCTCCAGTCCATGTTCAGCAATCTGCTCCAAATTTCTGAACCCGACAAAGGGAGTTGATTCTTTCTTCATTGCTGAAAATCTGGGAGATACTTCCTGCGGAATAAAGAAACCAATGGTCTTGAAAACTATTCCTGCCCAACCCATCTGCAAAGCATTCTTGCACATCTCATAATTGCTTGCTACAACTGAAGATGAAAGAAAAAAAGGATTCTCACATCTCACTCCCAGAAACTCACATTCTAAATAGGCTTTCTTTGGTTCTAAATTCCATTTTTCAATTGCAGATGCAGTTTTCTTTATTCTAATTGGAAAGTCATAATGAACACATGAGTGCTCACATTCACCATCGCAATCTTCACACTTTATTGGATCAAAGAAATCTTTTACCTTCAAGTCTTTAAATCTCAAAGAAAACAGCATTGCAGAGGGATCATTGGACTTTTTACATGCTTTTGTGCATGGTGCATCAATGCATAACAAACAACGGTTTGCTTCATTTGCAGGTAATTTATTTAGAAAAATTGAAGTGTCCATATTATTAATCCTTTAAAATTATATTTTTATTTCTCAATCAAGCTTCCGCCTTACGAATTTTCCGTAACCAGCTTTACCCAAAAACTTACCGTTTTTATAAACCAATTTGCCTCGAGAGAAGGTCATCTCAGGATATCCGTGAAATTCTGTTCCTTCCCATATTGTCTGATCATAATTGGAATGCATTGCATCACATGTTACTGTAAAATCTTTTTCAGGATCATAGATTACAATATCTGCATCTTTACCCACGGCAAGACTTCCTTTTTGCTCACATCCAAAGATCTTTGCAGGGTTTGCAGAGCAAACTTCAACAGCTCTGTTGAATGTTATCTCACCTTTATTAGCTTTTGAGAGCATATAAGGATACATATTTTCAACCCCAGCACAGCCATTTGGAATCTTTGAGAAATCATTGATGCCCCAGTCCTTCTCGCTCTGCATGAAAGGACAGTGATCTGTTGCAACTACATCAATATCACCACGTTTTAATGAAGCCCAAAGTGCATCCTGACTCTCCTGTCCTTTTATTGGTGGAGAGCATACAAAATTTCGAGCATCATCACGTTTGTACACATCACTTGTAAAGTTCAAATACTGAGGACATGTCTCTGCATAAATTGGATAGCCCTCTTCTTTAGCTTTTGTAACTGCAGCAACGCCTTCTTTATTAGCTAGATGCACTATATATAGTTTTGCTCCAGTTGCTTTTGCCCATTGAATTGCTCTCATATCAGCTTCAGCTTCAACGAATTCCGGACGAGAGAGATAATGATACCAAGGGCTCGTCTTACCTTCAGAGAGAAACTTCTCTACATTGTAATTTACCATCTCATTGTTCTCTGCGTGAACTGAAATCATTGCTCCGATTTCTTTTGATTTTTGTAAAACCTGATAAAAAACTCCATCTGATACACCAAAATCATAAACCATGAAGACCTTAAATGAAGGAACTCCATAATCAACAGCATCTTTCATAGAATCAAGAAGATCTCCATGAATGTCCTTTACACCTATATGAAATGCATAATCTACAGCTGCTTGAGGTGCAGCAATTGCATCACGACGTTTTATAACATCAAGCATTGGTTCATCAAAGTCTTGAAGTGCAAAATCAAAAACAGTTGTGGTTCCACCACAAGCTGCAGCTCTTGTTCCAGCAAAATAATCGTCTGATGAAATAGTCCCACCAAAAGGCATTGCAAGATGTGTGTGAGCATCAATTGCACCAGGAAGAACATATTTAGATTCTGCATCAATAACTTCTAAAGCATCAAATCCAAGGTCATAACCAATATCTACAATCTTCCCATCTCTAACAGCTAAATCTGCTTTAAAAGTCTCTGAGGGGCTCACCAACAGTCCGTTTTTAATAATTAAATCCATACCGTACCTGTCCTTTTTTGGTAATAATGCAAATATGGAGGATTTTTATTCCCCTCATATTTGCTTCAAAATTTCTTTATTTTTATTTCTTGTATACTAGAAGTAGTCCTGAACGTTGATAAATCTGTGCAACTTCCAAAAGTCCCATGCCTGCTGCGTTAGCAGATATCATGTTTGAGACCCATGTAACACCAAAATCTACAGTACCATTGTAAACAGCAGTTGTTTCTGCAATATCACCACCACCTGGGACTATTGTTACATTCAATCCGAGATCTGAATAATATCCTTTATCAAGTGCCATGTAATAACCCATGAATTGACTTTGTGGTAACCATTTAAGTTGAACTTTTACATCTGTTGTTTCTGGAGTTCCTAAATCACTTCCATCTTCAGATGCAACTGCAGCCTCCCAATAAGAAGTGTCGCGAATATCATCAAGAGTCAAACTGTCAAGTTTGGCAGCAGCTTGGCTATCATCGAGTTTGATGTAGGTTTTTGCTAAATCAAGAGTCTGCTGCATTGCTTCTTCATCCATGTAACCATAATTAGAAACAGGTTCACCATTTGTATCTGTTTCAACAAGTTTTTTAACTTCAGATGCCATATACAACTGATGTTCAGAAGAAACTGAAGAACCATATTTATAGACAACTTCAGCTGCAGCTTCAGGATCTTCACAAGCATCCTTCCATCCTTTTAGAGTTGCATAGACGAAAGCTTTAACAGTATTGGGATTTGCTTTTGCAAATGCTTCTGTTGTAAAGAGATTGTCCTCCAACATTGCAACACCTTCATCATTCATATCGATAGTTCCAACTTCATCACCATAAGCATAAGCGCCATCATAATCATTCTTTACAAGACCTAATTCGTTGTAAGTCATAGCTGAAGCTAGAGTTATTGAATCATCATCAAATCCATCCATTGTGAAATCTTGACTCAAGAATTCAAGAGGCTGGTCGTATTTAGCAAGAAGAGCAAGAATTTCATATTCATTTCCAAGTCCCCAGTTACCAATTTTACCAGCTGCCGAAGCCTCCAAAATACGATCTTTATCACTCTTTACTGCCGAAGTAGCAGCAGTTGCTTTCACTTCTTCAACTGCTTTTTCTGCTGTACCTGAATCCTTATTGCATGCACTAAAACTGAGCATTGCGGTTGCTACAAGTACTAAGAATGTAGCCTTTTTGATGTTCTTTATTTCCATTTTCATTACCTCTCCATGTAATAAATTTCGATCGTCTAGGTACGACCACCCTTATTTTCTATTTCTATTCTTCATGACCACACTCTCTAAAAGAAGGAGCAGAACATATAAGATTATTCCAAGCAAGCAGGAAATGATTATGTATGCCCATGCAGTTGCAAACTGTGCGGTTACAATATTCTCTCTAATCTGACGTCCAATTCCGATGACCTTCTCAGAAAAATACTCAGTTACCAATGCAGATATGATGCTTCCAGGTAGACTTATTCGCAGGGCTGTAAATACATATGGAATGCTATTTGGCAACAACAATTTTTTAAAAACAGTAAGATTGCTTGCTGCATATGTTTTCATAAGATCTTCTGAAAAAGGCTTCAATTCTGTCAAACCTCTGTAAGCATTAACAGACATTCCTGCAATGCATACAATCATGACAACAAGTGTTTTAGCTAGCATTGAACGAAAATCGACGCTAGATGAAAAATGTTTTGTAAGATTGTTCATAACAGGAGCTAGAGCAACAATTGGAACAGCATTGAATGCTGATGCAAGAGTGATACCGCCTGCTCCCCATTTCCTATATTGAGCTGCTACAATTGCAATGCCATATCCTATAAGTGATCCAAAAATCAATCCAACAAGTGCAACTATCACAGTTGCCTTAAGATTCAAAAGTATTTTCGCTTGGTTATCCATAATTATGGAATTTATACGACTTGGGGATGGCAGTGTGTTTGTATCTGTGTGAAGCAATATATTGAGCAGACCACCTTGCCACATCACAAATACAATTATTCCAAAGATTGCAGGGTATACAACTGATGACAAAGAATCCCATCTGATATTTTTTATTTTTTTATTCAAATCGTTTACCTCTTGCAAGCTCTTTCAGCTTTCTTATGACTCGAGATTGCATTTTCAATTAATCCCATGAGCAAATAACTCAAGATTCCTATTGCAGCACTGATGACCACAATCAACCAGAACACATATCGTGTCATAGCACCTTTTAAGGATTGCGATAACAAACAACCAAGACCTATACCCCCTTGAAGAGTATCAACCAAAATTGATGCCGTTATTGCCAATGGTGCAGATACCTTCAACCCTGTAAAAAAATATGGGATGCTTGCAGGAATGAGTGTTTTGAAATAAAGCTGCCATTTTTTTGCTGCATAGGAGTACATCAATTCATGCTTCTCTTTCTCAACTGCTTCCATACCAGCAAGGGTGTTTGTTGCAACAGGATAGAATGTCAAAATTGCAGCAATTATTATTCTGCTGCTATCAATATCTCCAGTAAAAGAAAGAAGTATCGGTGCCATTCCGAGGATTGGAATCATCTGAATGATCATCAGATAAGGAAAAGCAATTTTCTTTACAATCTGTGAGAGACTCATAAGAATTGCAAGTAAGAATCCAATACTGGCCCCAATAACAAAACCTTGAGCAGAACGAATCAATGTTACCTTTGCATTCATCCACACAAGTTGAATTGCAGTATCTGATCCATTGATCTTCTTTGTATCGAAAGCCACTGCAACAATCTTCCAAAAATGAGGAAGTACCTTTTCTGGAGATCTTATGCTAGGAGAAGATTCAACCCAAAATGCTATCAATTCCCAAATAAGGAAAAATCCCAAAGTCCAGACCAAGGTGACAATAATGTTAGAATTCTTCTTCTTTTTAATTTGTGCCATACACTAGACTCCTTCAAAAGAAGAACGTACTTCAAAAACTTTTGATGTATATTCTGCTGTGCTTTTAATATCCATAAGTCTTGGTCTTTCAAAATCAACATCTACAACAGCTGAAAGACGTCCTGGATGCGGTGATAGAACACATATTTTATCTGAAAGGAATACAGACTCAGAAATATTGTGTGTTACAAAAACTATTGTCTTGTTTGTTCTTCTCCAAATATTTAGCAGATCTTCATGAAGACGTTCTCTTGTAAATTCATCTAAAGCTGAAAAAGGTTCATCCATCAGAAGAATTTCTGGTTGAATGACCAATGCCCTTGCAATACCAACTCTCTGCTGCATACCTCCTGATAACTGTCCTGGATAGCTATTTCCAAAGTCTTTCAATCCAACCATCTCCAACATCTCTTCTGCTCTTTCAAGTCTTTCATTTTTAGGGACACCCATTATTTCTAAAGGAAGCTCAATATTCTTGATAACATTTCTCCACTCATAAAGAACAGGACTTTGAAAAACCATTCCATACTTACCATCCAATCTTGCTTGCGTGGAGCTCTCTCCACCAATATTTATGGTACCAGAAGTAGGTTTTAAAAGATCTGCAATTATTCTTAGAAGAGTTGTCTTACCACATCCAGAGGGGCCTACCAATGAGACAAATTCACCCTTTTTGATATCAAGAGAAACACTGGTGAGAGCTGTTATTTCATCAGTTCCACTATTAAATTTCATACCTATGTCACTCATCAATATTTCGGTTTCAGTGTTTGCTGTTTCCATGATTTTTATGTTCCTTTGCAAGTTGATTTATAAAAAAAAAGAGCAAGGGCACTTTGTTTATTCAAGCGCCTTTGCTCCGTAAAAAAAATATTTGTTTTTATAAAAAAAAAGACAAGGAACAGTTCTTAGAACCAGCTCCATTGCCTTTCATATTTTTGAGCATATATTCAAAATTACTCATGTGTCAAGTAGACTCAAAAAAAATAAATTTAATTAGATCAATTTTTGTACTCTTATTTTGCCTATAAAAATATTTTTTTATTTTCTTTTATGTAAAAGAGTTATCATAACATTAAATAATACTTTAAGAATTTAAAAACAATTTTAAAAGAATCTAAAACAATTTTTTTTCTTTAAGTATAATATTCCAATAAATCAAAAAAAGTCATTGATCTACTGAAATTTTCAACTTATTTTTGACTGATTCAACCGATGAAAGTCTTTTGTATAACGAAGGTATGATATAATTATTTTTACCAAACCTACTGAATTTTTATCGATATTTAAACTCTTTTTTAATTTGAGATGATTTAAAAAAAAGTGTTAAAAATTAACCATTGGCAATAGAATTTCAAAATTTAAAACCCATCCTTTTTATGAGAAATGTTTTACAATTCTAACTGAAATTTATATCAGATATAAACAACAAAAAATTTATAAAATATATATTTAAAACAAACATTAATTTTAGGAATTTTATTTTACTATTGCAGATATTATCAATGAGCATTGTTAGCATATAAGATAAATTTAATAGCTAATCAAAGATATATTTTGTAAAATTGACAAATAAATAGAAAATAAAATAAAAAAGTTAATCACTTACAACATATGTACATAAAATTCCTAATGCAATTCTATATTTGAACTGGCAAAAACCAATCATTTAAAATTACATCAATGAAATCAATCCCTGCAAATTTTACTAATTATTGTTTATAAAATCGTCTACAATTCAATTGTATTGAATTTTAATAATTCTTTACTGTCATTACTTTTAAAAATTGTATGACAATCTAAATGATGAAAATAAGATAACTCAATCAAATTTCTATTTGCTGTACACATAATAGTATTCATAGAGATAATTTGAAATCTTTGTTGATATAAAAATCATCATAGTTTTAAAAAAGTCACTTATTATTTATTGTTTTATTTGCTTAATTTGTAACTTAGTGTTAACATTAATACATATATGAGTTTAAAACTCATAGTTCATACTTTTAATGGTAATAAGGAGATTACAATGGATAAAAAAGTCACAAGTTCACTAAACGAACAAATAAACAAAGAATTTTTTTCAGCTTATTTGTATTTAAGCTTCGCTAATTGGTGCGAAGATCAGGGATTGGACGGATTTGCTAATTGGTATCAAGTTCAAGCTCAAGAAGAAAGAGACCATGCAATGATGATGGTTGGATACTTACAGAGCAATGATGAACATGTTGAATATGAAGCAATTAAAAAACCAGCTAGCTCTTGGGACAGTGCATTGGATGTTCTAAAAGCAGGTCTTGCTCATGAAAAGTACATAACAGCTTCAATCAACAACATCTATGCTGTAGCTTTGGAAGCTAAAGATTTCCGTACAACTCAATTCTTAGATTGGTTCATTAAAGAGCAGAATGAAGAAGAGACAAATGCTAGTATGTTGATCAAGAAAGCTGAGATGATTGGTAAGGAAGGAAAAGGACTGTACATGCTCAATCAAGAACTTGCTTCTCGTGTTTATACACCTCCAACAGTAGCTGAGTAGATCCAAAACAATCTATATATAATTTACTTTTCTTTTGGAACAAGCAAAAGAAAGAAATACAAAATCATGCAGCGGTATCATGGTAATATTGGAAACAATATCATATGTACTACTGCATTTCTATTCTCTGATTTACTCTTATAGATGGAGATGTGCTAACATAAAAATATTATATTCAAAATTTAAGGACACTGAAACAATTGATGCTGGCAGAAATGTATTTACTAAAATTTCTTTTGAAGAATCTGATTAAAATAAGGTGTTATATATTGCATGTTACGTAATAACTGCATAAGTATTTTGTTAGTTATTTTATGCTACTTTATTTTATAATGTGACAAAGGCACATAAGGGGTTTAACAGATGTCATATGTTTGTTATAATCTAATTAGATTAAAAATTAAAACATAGGAGTAAATATAATGCCAGGAAAATTTATTATTAAAAAGACACCAAAAGGATTCTTCAGATTCTCACTCGTAGCAGCAAATTCAAGGACCATTCTAACAAGTAAAAATTACAC
>JBFHKM010000109.1:0-10723 GCA_041595335.1 Sphaerochaetaceae bacterium | reverse complement strand
AGCTAGTATATAATAATTCCAAATCTTTTTCTTTAATCATAATTGTTTATAGTTGACTCCTTAAATATAAATAATAGTTTATGGCAATGAAATATGTAAAACTAAAGTAAATAATAAATATACTAAAGCACCAATACCTAAAGCTATAGCGTAATATGACCATTTTTTTGTTCTGTAATAAGCCAAAATAGAAATAGTCAACAAAATGTTAGAAATAATAAATCCGACCTTTTTAAAAATCAGCATGTAAATTATCAGTATTGCAATATAGATCAATGATCTAATTGAGTCTTTAAAAACTCTACTGCTATACAATTCGTCATTGAACAATATTTCTTTCTTGGGTAAGAAAAAAATTCCTTGAATCAGCAATACTAAAGAAAATATAAACAATCCACCTAAAGCAATTTTTGGAAATGTCTGAGCATTGATTGAAGTTTTTTCATATGTATCAATTTGCGTTGGAATCAATTTTAACAATACCATTGATACTATTGTAAAAGCTCCACCTGCTATCATTTCAGAATTTATCTTTATTCTCATGAAAGTCTCCTTAAGATTGTGTTAACAGATATAAATCTGTTAACACAAATTTCTACTTATTTGATCACTTCAATATAATCTTTCATAGCAGTAGTCTGAACATCGATATTTTCTTTTATCTTAACTTCTGTTGCACCCCATGCTGACATACCTAAATCACTCATGAATGAGATGAATTCAGGGTCTTGATAAACTTTTTGTACGAACTCTGTTAGAATAGCTTTTTTATCTGCATCTACACTGCTTTTTACAGCAAAGTAATCCATACCAATAAATTCAGCATCCACACCTTGTTCTTTGAATGAAGGAATTTTACCAATACCATCAACTTCTATTCCATCAGGAATAAATGTACCCAAACAAGCTAGTTCACCACTCTTTACGTAATCACGATATACAGGAGGAGAACCAATTGCGATATCAACATGTCCACCAATCAAAGCATTGATTGCTTCTTGTCCACCATTATAAGGTACAGCTTGAGCATCGATTCCTAATTTCTTGAACAATACAGAGATCATTGTGTAGCTATCGTTTCCTGGACCACCAGTAGTTGCATATTTAATGCTCTTACCATTTTTTCCAGCTGCGATTAACTCATCTAATGTGTTGATGCTGCTGTATTTAGGATTTGATAAAACTACAAATTCAACTTGTCTCATACCAATTAAAGGTGTTATATCATCAATTGTATAATCAACTTTGATGAAAGATGGTGTCAAAGAGAACAAAGGACCGTTTGCTACAACCATTGAGTAACCATCGTCACTTGCTTGCATCAATGCATCCATTGCTATTGTACCAGCTCCACCTGTTTTATTTTCAACAATAACAGGTACTCCTAAATACTTCTCACCATAAGATGCTACTTTTCTTGCTATGGTATCAGGACCTCCACCTAAACTCCATGGCATTATGATTGTAACAGTCTTGCTAGGAAAAGCTTTTTCTTCTGTTGTGCCGTTAGCAAATACAGAACCGCATACCAAAAAAATTGATAAAAATAATACCCCAACTTTTTTCATATCTTACTCCTTTTGTTTGTTTTTTATGGCTTGGCCATAATTTTATTATTTATTCAAATTCTAAAGATGTTTTTAATCACATATAGCATCTATAGAATTCTCTAAAAAACTCAATCTTATACATTTTGAATTATTTCTACTTCTCCTAAAGTATGGCTCATAATTCATCTCATCTGTGAACAGACATTTTAAGTCTTGATTTTCATTCAACAATCTGTCATACACCACGTGATTGCAGCTGTTATTTCTCTTGTCGCTTGAACTTGATGTGACAACAATTTGTCCTTTAAAAGTCTCAAGCAATTCATCATTCACCGAGTCCTGCTGACCGTGATGTGGCAATTTGAGAACGTTCCCATTTTTCAGATAATTAAAAGTATTTGGTCTCCAGAACTTAGGACAGTTATCGCCAGCAAAGATGATGTTTTTATCCAAAATCTTTAAATTCAATACCAGGCTGATGATGTTTGAATAATAATCCAACTTGATCAGCATTTCCTTCTTCTCTTCATTGTCTTTCAATCTAAATATACTTTCTAAATTTTCGGTATATCTTTGAAGTCCTTTTGCAAATGGTTCCAGTACAACCAAATCGTATGAATCAAAGATTTTTAGAGATTTCAATTCATATAAATTTACTATTTCAATTGAATGCTTATCAGCTATGTAAAATAGGCCTTTGAAAATATTGAGAGCCTTTTGATATAGCATCAAGTTCGTTTTTTCTAGATTGGGAATGTCTAAATCATCATATTCCTTTATATCAGGTAGAAATGGTAAGTACAATTTTTTAACTTTTAATGTCTCTAATATTTCTACAAGGCCTCCTACATGATCTTCATGAATATGTGTCAGTATTACAAATTCCAATTCCAAAACATGGTTCTTTTTGAAAAACTCTGCAACAGAAATTCTATTGCCCACATACTCTTCAGCCAAACTGCTGCCACCATCTATCAAAGCATATGTATTGCCATCTTTTAATAATATGGCGTCTCCATATCCTACATCTATAAATATTACTTCCATTTGTCTTCCTATGTTGTTGCTCGAACTATTAAAGAAGTTTCTGAAATTATTAGTTCTTTTTTGTTTTCATGTTTTTCGATAATATCGATCAGTTTAGCAGTTGCAAGTCTACCAATCTCTCGTTTATTAATTCTAACTGTTGTCAATTCCGGCTCAATGATCTTACTGAAATCACTGTCATCAAAACCAACGATAGCTACATCTTTTGGAATCGAAAGTCCAAGTCGTAAGGCAGCTTTAACAGCACCAATAGCAAGATCATCGTTGGTTGCAAAAATAGCAGATGGTCTGTTTTTCCCTGTCAATAATTGGGTCACAACTTCAATTGAATTCTCGATATTGGGCTCAATGTCACAGATAAAATCTTCATTTATTGGAATATCATTTTTTATGAGACAATCAATGTATCCTTTCAATCTTTGCTCGTTAACATAAGGAGAGAACTGTCCAGCAATCAGTGCAATATCTTTGTATCCTTTATCTATCAAGTACTGCACTGCTTTAAAGGATCCTCCATAGTGGTCAACTGTTATGCAGGTCAAATCGTCCATATCTATGACGTTGTTCAATATGATAACTGGAATATTTTGAGATCTAAAACTTTCAACAGTGGATTTTTGTGTCTGTCCACAGATTATCACACCATCCATCTGTTTCTTCATATAAACCTGTCCAGTTGATAGATGAATCTCACTGTCAGATGCAATAAATATTGAGTACCCTCTTTTTCTACCTTCTTGAAGAACTCCCTCAAATATTGGAGAGTAAAAAGGATTCAAAACAACAGGATATTGCTGATCATTTACAATGAAAACAATATTATCTGTCTTCTTTCTACTCATAGCTCTAGCAATAGCATCTGGAGTATAGTTCAAATCTTTTGCAGTGTTGTATATTATATCACGTGTTTTTTTAGCTACTTTTTCAGGCGAAGCAAAGGCTCTTGAAATGGTTGTTTTTGAAAACCCACAGGCTTTAGCAACGTCAATTATTGTTGTACCCAAAACTCATTCTCCTTTATGAATTTCAAATGAGAACGTTCTCATTCACTCCTAAAAAATATCATACAATATTTCTGTTGTCAAATTAATTATTTTTATTTTTTTCCTATGTGATGATTCACAGCACATTTTATGAGACAGAAAAAGAGAACCAAAATCTTTCAAAATTCCAATAAAATAGGTAAAAAAAGTTCATTAAAAAATAAGAAATAAACGACTTTTAAAAGTCAAATTTTGTCTATAAAAGGAGTTTTGTGCACAATCAATATTGTATCAAAATTCTATTTATAAAAATAAGATTTAACAGTGATATTTGAGGAGATAAATCATTACTGTAAAAGCTTTAACACAAAAAAAAATTGAGTTCTTACAGCAATCAACTGTATGGAACTCAACTAAGCTATCTAAAATATTTTGACAAGTTTCAGATTTATTATTTTTTAACTTTTTTATTCAAATTATTCATGGATGCACAGTACCAAACATATGCAATTATGATGATCAAATATGGCAAGAGTTGAACAAACTGAAGAGGAAGTCCGACCCCCTGAAGGTAGTTAGCCATTGAAGCACATAAACCAAATAATAGAGATGCAAAAAGCCCTATAAATGAATTTCCTGCAGCAATTGCCTGTGTTGCCAGAGCTGTATAACCTCTACCTGCCGTCATTCCTGCTGAAAACAGTCCAACGTACCCCAAGGATAAAAAAGCTCCTCCCATAGCAGATAATATACCACTCAAACAAAGTGCTATGTACTTGATCCTCAGTACGGAAATACCAGCAGATTTTGCTGCATCTTCAGCCTCTCCTGTTGCTTTGATATGCAATCCAAGTTTGGTCTTATTGAACATGATCCAAATAAGCACAACTAGGACAAGAGCAACATAAGTTAGGACATTATGTCCTGATAAAACAGTTCCCAAAACAGGTATATCTTGAATAAAAGGTATCTGCAATGCAGGAAGTTTTATAGAAGCAAGCGATGTTGAAGCACCCTTCTCGCCTGTTATTATATACAAAGCAAAAACTGTACCACCAGATGCAAAAGTATTTAAGGCGATACCAGATATAATTATATTTGATTTTAATTTCAAAGCAAAGTATGAAAGTACTGAGCTCATCAAAAAACCTGAGAACATTGCTGCAAGCAAACCGAGCCATGGATTCTGTGTAAAAGCACTCACAACAACTCCAACAAAAGCTCCCATTAACATTGTACCTTCTAAAGCAATATTACTTGATCCTGCAGCAGATGAAATTATTGCTCCTAAGGTTGCAAATAATACTGGAGTGGTACTCCTCAAAACCGCAAAGTAATAATCCGGCTTCGCGAATGTTTCCAAAACAGTTGATAAAATAGACATTTTTTTCTCCTTATTTTAGCGCATTCTTAGTTTCATTTTTTAACTTGATAGAAGCCATGAAACTTTCTGCTGTAACGAAAAGAATAATAATAGCTTGAATGATAGCTACCAATTCATTTTGAACATCACTTTTTCGTGACATTAAATCTGCTCCAATTCTTATATATGCAAGGAAAAATGCAGTCAACGGAATTAGTTTTGGATTATTTTTTGCCAAGATAGTGACAATAACGCCATCCCAAACAAATGATGGAGTGTCTTGCCAGTTGAATCTTCTATACATTCCTAATTGCTCAACAGCACCACCAAGTGCACAAATTGCACCACCAATGACTTGAGCTTTAATTATAGTTTTATTGACGTTTATTCCAGATATTCTAGCAAATCTTGCATTGCTACCTGTTATTCTAATCTCGTATCCCAGTTTTGTTTTATACATCAACAGATACATACCAAAGGCAACTGCCAATGCTATTAGAAAACCATAATGAAGACGTGTACCACTTAGCATTCTCCCCAATGAAGCTGTCTCTAAGAACTTCAAAGAAGCAAATGTCCCAGCTTCCCTATCTGCAAGATAGTTATTTACAATAAATATGCCTAAGTAATAAAATACAAAGTTAAACATAAGTGAGGTAACCAATTCATTGGCTGTAGTTTTGACCTTCAATACTGCAGGTATGCTACCTATTGCACCACCGATGATGATTGCGACAATAATAATTACTGCAGGATGAATGAAAGTTGGTAGAGGAACAAAAATTGCTATCGCTGTGGAAACAATTGCACCAATATATAGTGCAGAGTCTCCTATCAATGAGAAGTTTCCTGACTTAAAAATTATAGCCAATCCACATCCTGTGAATATCAGAGGAATTGCACTTTCAACAACATTAAAGAAATGTCTTTTTGATAGAAGAGGTCCTATAAACAAATTGTACATAGCAGTAAATGGATCATTACTTACTAAGAAGATTATGATTACAGAAATAGCTATAGAAATAAACAAAGCTACAAAAGTTCTTAGAATTTCAAAAGTATCATTACTATTTAATTTTTTAATCATTATCAACACCCTCAATGTTTTTTTTGGAATCTTCTTTTACACCAAGCATATAAAGTCCCAATTCTTTTTCATCAGTGTTTTTTACATCTGTGATGTGACCTACTATCTTACCATCATGCATTACCAAAATCTCATCACTCAAACTCATAATCTCACTTAAATCTGCAGACACAAGCAAAATTGCTTTTTCCTCAGACCTTCCTTCAATTATTTTTTTTCTAATAAATTCAATAGCTTTTACATCGATTCCTCTTGTAGGTTGATTTAAAATTATGAAATCTGGATTGTAAGAATACTCTCTTCCAACCACAAGTTTTTGGATATTACCACCTGATAATTCTTTGATGGCCTGTTTTGAATTCCCGTGTTTAACTTGAAATTCTTTCAATATATTATTTGTAAAACTTGAGATTTTTTCTTTTGAAAAGAATCTTTTGCTCTTTATACTCTCACCATCATAGATTTTAGAGATCGTATTTTCTTCTAAGTTCAACAGAGGAGCAGTGCCCATGCTCATTCTATCTTCAGATACATGAGACATTCCCATTTCAGCTCTAAATTTGATGGATTTATCTGTTACATCAACTCCTTTTAGAGAGATGCTACCTGTTTCAGGTATGTAATCTCCAACAATAATATTCACCAATTCAGATTGACCATTTCCATCAATACCTGCAATTCCTATTATTTGAGATTTCTTCACGCTGAAAGAGACATCATTAACAATCTTTTTACCAAAGCGATTGGTATAGCTTATATGTTTTACAGATAAAACAGTCTCTCCTGGAGTTACCACCGGCTTTTCTAAGTCAAGATCAACCTCTCTTCCTACAAGGAGAGTGGAAATCTGTGTTTCAGATAGAGAGTCAACATCATGAGTTCCCATGGTGTGGCCATCTCTTAAAATAGTGAGTCGATCACATAGAGCTTTAACTTCATTTAGTTTATGAGAGATGAATATTATTGTAATTCCACTTTCTCTAAGAAGTCTAAGTTGTTGGAATAATTCTTCAATCTCTTGGGGAGTCAAAACAGCTGTTGGTTCATCAAGAATCAATATCTGTGCTCCGCGATATAATGCCTTCAATATTTCGAGTTTCTGCATCATTGCAAGTGAGATATCTCTTACTCTTGCATTTGGATCAATTTCTAATTGGTATTTTTTAGAGATCTTTATAGCTTCTTCTTTAGCTCTCTCTCTATTAATGAAACCACCATTCATAGGTTCTATACCTAAGATGAGATTATCTGTAACAGTCATTGAAGGAACTAGCTTGAAATGCTGATGAACCATGCCAATTCCTGCAGCTATTGCATCCTTAGATGAATTTAGTTGTTGAGCTTTTCCATTGATTGAGATCTCTCCACTTGTAGGTTTCAACAGACCATAGAGAATATTCATTAAAGTAGACTTTCCTGCACCATTTTCTCCAATGAGTGCATGAATTTCACCTTTGAATATCTTAAAATTAATATCCCTATTAGCAACAACTCCGCCAGGATATACCATTGTTATATTTTTAGTTTCTAATATTGAATCTGAATTCATAATTTAATCACAAAACTATTTTGTTAGTTTCAAAATGTCCTGTCGGCTCCTTTAATACAAAAGTATGGAATTAAACAACTTCCTCCAATAAATATCAGAGGAAGTGTTGTTGATTATTTTGCGCTGTAAATGATTTCTTTTACTTTGTCAAAATCCATGCCATAAGCTGTATCAACTGTGATTTCTCCAGCTGCTAAAGCTTTTGACGCTTTTTCTACATTACTTTTAATTTCATCAGTAGTTGTACTTGTATAAATACTGTTGATAGCAAGTCCAACTGTTCCTTGATTGATACCAAGAACTTCAGCTTCACCATAAGGTAATGAACCATCAAGGGTCATCTCTACAGCACGATAGATACTCTCTCCTACATCTTTAATTGCTGAGGATAGAATAAATTTAGCTTTATTTGGATCATCATAAGAAGCAGCTTGATCACTATCAACACCAATAACAAAACGTTGAGAATCAAAAGCAGCTTCAATTGCACCAACAGATGAAGGACCAGCTGCTACAAAAACGATATCTGCACCGTTTGAGTACTGTGTTAAAGCGAGTTCCTTACAAGTTGCAGAATCAACATATGATCCAACATAAGATACCAAAACTTTTATATCGGGATTGATGTATTTCGCACCTTCAACAAATCCAATTGCAATGTCATTGATAACAGCAGAGTTCTCTTTTGCTCCGATAAAACCAACTGTTGCAGAATCACTTGATGTATATTCAATATTTGAAGAAGTTGTTGATGCAGCCAAAACTCCTGCTAGGAAACCAGCTTGATTCTGTAAGTAAGTCATTGAATAAACATTGGAATAATCAGCAGCATCATAACTAACTGCTGTATCATATACTACAAATTTCTTATCAGGAAAATCTAAAGCAACTGTCTCAACAATTTCTTTCATTTCCCAAAGACCTGTGATAATTACTTCACTGTCACTTTCAGCAGCATCTAATAAAGCACTTTCAAACTTTGATTTATCTCCTCCCATCTCAATGGTGTTGATATTGACTTCATCAGATAGTTCTGCTTGTATTTTTTTTACACCAGATAAAGCTGAGTCGTTGAATGCTTTATCACCAAATGAACCTGTTACCAACAGTGTTACATTCAATTTTGAAGGTCCAGCAACCTCTGCTTCTTTTTCTTTAGTACCACCGGCAAAAATAGTTGCCACTGTAACTGACATAACGAGTAAACATAGCGCAAATTTTTTCATTTGAATCTCCTTGTAAATGAATAAAATAGATTATTTATTTCTATAAACTTTTTCTTTATTGTTTTTTTCAATAAATTTTAAATACTCTTCTTTTGTAAGTTTTGCTTCAAAATTGTTCTTAATTTCAAAGGCTTTTTCACTTGAATTGCTTAGTAAACTAATTACGGTATCAATGAAATATTTAGCAGGATGCTTGTAGGCTCTTTCTGGATCCTGAGTTTTAAAATCATTACCATGCAGAGTACCCTCAAAACCAGCAAATCCGATTTCAACTGTAGGAAAGAGCATTGATAGGTCTCCCATATCTCCAGAGGCATAACCATGTGTACCAATCGCAATTCTTGATTTTGGAAATTGTTTGCTTATGTGTGTATGAACTTCATCTGTTAATGATTTACATTGAGATAGAGGTAAATATCCAAGTTTATCTTTAATTATCACATCACAACCAATAGCAAGAGCTCCAGCTCTAATTGATCTATCGACCTTATCATTGGTTGAATCCATTGTTATTAAATCTTTTGCTCTTATGTAAAGTTCCATAGATGTTTCTGCAGGTACTGTATTGATAGTCAGTCCACCATTGTTAACAATATAATGAACGCGAACAGCATCTTCTTCTCTGAAAGTCTCTCTTTGAAAATTAATTGCAGATATTGCAAGAGTCATTGCATTTAGGGCATTGATTCCACCACTTGGATTGCTACCTGCATGTGCTGATTTACCTTCAAAGACAACCTTTTTATAAATAAAGCCATTGAGGGAAGCACCGATTTCTGCGTCATACTTATCCATATCCAAACCCATCGTATGGCAAGATAAGATAATATCAGTATCATCGAACACACCAAGAGATATCATCTCTCGTTTTCCTGAACTATAAGATATCAGACCTTTCTGCTTTAAAGATTCTCTATAATTCAGATCACAATATTCTTCACTTGGAGTGGCAACAAGAGTCACTTTTCCACTCAAATCTTTCATGATATTCTCTCTGTGTAGATATATAAATACTCCTAACATCACGCCAAGTTGTGCATAGTGTCCACAGGTATGAGCTGCATTATCTATTTTTGAAGAATATTGATGTCCTTCTGTTGGAACAGCATCCAATTCACAGATCAGTTTGATATCTGCACCTGGTTTTCCAGAATCTAAAGTAGCTACAACACCTGTATATGCAACTTGTGATTTTGTCTCGATTCCCTCACTTTCTAAAAGTGTTTTTACTTTTTCCGCTGTCCTAAATTCTTTAAATCCAAGTTCAGGATTTTTGAAAATATCTTCAGAAAAATCTATCATTTTGTCCATCAATAAATCGAAAGTACTCATAGCTAACTCCCTGTCTATAATTATTTTACTAACATATAATTTTATTTCATAATCTTATTTATTTTGACACCAAGTGAAAATATAATTTTTGGAAACATAGCATAGAAACCAATATAAAACTAGAGTGTTATGCAAAATTTGTATATTTTAACAAAAATAATACATTAAAATGCAAAAAAAGAAATAACATCTAAAATAATTATTTAACTGGTATATATAAGTGAATGGATTGAAATGACAGAGATACCATTTATTTATGAGCTCACTCGACGAGAATAGTCAGTTATAATATCACCTTTCAAAAAAAAACAGATATTGCATATTTAACTTGTAAATAATGCTTCATTTCTTACAATTCTTAAAATATATAAAACCAAGATTTAAGGTGTTTTAAATACTTGTGAGTGTCTATTTTCCTTTGATACAGTCAATCAACCACTGTGATGATTTTGTATTCTTTTCATTGATATTATTATAGTTCGTGTGTTCAAAATACTTCAGTTAATTCTATTGATATTGAAAAATGAAATTATATCAATGCTATAAAAATATGAATCTAAAAGCTATTATTTCATTTACGTAGATT
>JBFHKM010000108.1:0-10731 GCA_041595335.1 Sphaerochaetaceae bacterium | reverse complement strand
GGCTTCGGTGGAGGCGGAGGAGGTGGTTGGTAAACCAAACCTCCAAATATAAAAGACGTTCACCTCAATTGGGAACGTCTTTCTTTGCATCTAAATAAATTTAATTCTCCACAAAAGGACTTGGTGCTGTAAGAATTTTTTTGAAGACCAATCCAAATACACAGGCTACAAGACATATAAAAGCATATATGCCAAATAGAGCATTATATCCTCTGTTTGCAACAATGACTCCACCTAGAGTTGAACCAACAACAGCAGGCAGACCTGTACCAATTGCATAATATAAAGCAAGCCCCATTCCTCTGTGATCCTTTCGAACATTCTTTGTGATAAACAAAACTGAACCAATGTGGAAAGCACCATAACAGAAACAGTGAATTGCCTGACCTATAAGAATTCCTGGCACTGTTGGAAACTTTATATAGATAAAATATCTAACAGATACAGCCAATGTACCAATCATTATTAAAGCATATGGAGTTATCTTTTTTTCCTTAAGAAGTTTACCTGACATGAGTATTACAAAAAATTCTGTTATAGATGCCACAACGTTCAACATTGTTATGTTGCTGTATTGCACAACTTCAATTGAATAGAGAGATAAAAAGCTATAAACAGCAGTCATTGCAAAACGAGAGAAACTCATCAAAATAAGGCCTATTATTAAAGCAGGTGTATACCATTTGCCATCATTTGCTTCTTCTAAGACATCAACTTCAATCTCTTCCTTCTTAAGTTCAACTTCCTTTATATGTCCTTTGATATCAATATTCTTAGTAGATATTATCATTATGGATATAATTGCTGCGATTACTATTAAGTTGTAATAGAAGCTTATATTTGAATTGCTGTTGATTAGAGGTCTATGGAAAATAGAGAGAACTAAAGAAATAATCATGAAACCAAGGGTTCCAGATGATCTATATAAAGAGTACTTTTCTGACTGTCCTTCGAGAGATAGGGTTCCTAGAGAATCAAAAATTGGAGAGATTCCTCTGAACGAGAATCCAAACAAAATCAATGATACAAATATCATAATAAATGATATGTTCAATGCCAATACATAAAAGGCCAGAGCTGAGACTGCAAGAGTTACAATACAAAGTTGTTTGTACCACCCCTTTCTATCAGCAAGTGCACCCAATATTATAGGTCCTACAATACCGGCTGCTTCAAAAACACCTTGAAACAAACCAACATATTCAAATCCATAACCAAAGTTATAGAAAACTACTTGTAGGTATAAGTTAACAACAACATAAATCGCGTTAACAAAAAAGTAAGCAACATAAAATTCCATGTGGGCATTGTAAGAGTAAAGTAATAAGAATACAAGTTAAAATAGTTTTTTTTAGAAAATTCTCATTAATATTTATTACACATATGGTGTTTAAAATAAATAGAGAAAAATCCAACTTTATTAGGTCACATATGTTATCTGTTTATACGCATATTTTACCCATTTGAATGAACATTAAGTAGAAATAACAAAATAATTGACAACAGTGACTTACAGGTACTATCCTATTAGTAATCTCATTTATTGCAGATGATTTTTATCATCCAAACCTATATGGCAGCTACATTGTAGCTGCCATGTTTTTTATAAAATTTATCAATCAACGCCATACAGTACAGCTGTTTCTAATAGAAGATCATCTCCCCAGGAGGATATGTTACCATCACTGTCAGCTTCATAATCTACTGTCGAGATTCCAGAATCATCATCAAAATCATCAATATCGGCTACATCATAGCCATCATCAGGAGTTATTCCAACTCCTTCATAGGAAATTCCGTCTACATCAAACATAGCATTTGCAGAGGTATATACATAATAATAATCATTATCTTCAGTACCATCTAAAAAGTAAGTAGAGACCAAAGGACCATTGCCACCCCAAGTTCGCTGTCCCATCAATATTGTATCATCCCCTCCAATTGCTTTCAGAGCTAGAATTGCAATATCACTCATACTGACAGAATAAATATCTGCCAACACGATGATTGGTACATCTGGAATATCATCATCAGAGGTAGCTGTACCTGTGACTTTGTTTTCAATAAGCGGTGTGTAATCTGTTCTGTTATCACCATCTTTATATCGAGTGTAGCCATAAGTGATGCTTTCATCCTCACTGATAAGAGGACCAACTACATCTGTTAAGTCAGCTACATATCCACCAGTGTTGTGACGTAAATCAATAATTATTTTTGAGACCTCTCCTGTTCCATTTGTATTGTAAACAAGAGCCCAGAAGTTATCCATAACATCTGTTACATTGGTATCTGATTCGTACAGGGTATTGTAGAAGTTAGACATATAGAGATATGGAGTATCTCCATTTCCATCTTCATCGCTATCAAAAAGAGCTGATATTATTACATAATCAGAGCTTGATGAATATTCACTTGTATCACAAACTTCAACATTTGATAAATTTTCTGTAATTGTAGAAGGAAGATGATTTTCGTCAATTCCTGAATCATCACTACTATCATCACTATCATCAGTTGCAACAGCATCATCGCCTGCTTCTATAATTTCAAAAGCTGTTGCTACATCAATTGAATCTTCAATCTCAAAATCAGATGGGTAAATATATATACCATCCATTAAATAAGCAGCATCAGATGCACTGTTTGATGAAGAGCTATCTTCATCATCAACAGCAGCAGTTGTTGGAATATCAGAATCATAACTTTCAAAACTATAGTAATTATATTCTGAAAAATCTAAATCAACATAATCTTCATTGTAATAATCTCTAGTTGAGACTTCTGTTTGTCCAGGTGTTGTCAGTGATATATTGTAATAAGAATATCCCGACGGACTATCATCATCAGTCAATATCACACTTTTCAAATACATATAATAATGGTGATCAATTAAAGTTGAAGTCAATTCTTGAAAATACGTAAGTGCATATTCATTTCTCGTGACTAGGTCATCCTCATCTTCCAAAGCTTCAAACTTTTCTGAATAAGTTGAATATATTTCATCCCAATCTGTTTCAGTCTGCTCCTCTTGATATTCTCCATCTTTATCTTCTTCCATATCCCAGTAAACATAATTAACGTTCATGTAATCCCAAAAATCCTCAAAAACATAATTCCAATATTCAGAGTCAATTTGGGTGTAAGTTTCAGTTGTCATATTTGAAGAAAAATTATCCAAAGATGATGAAGAAGAGCTGAAATCACAAGATGTATATGCAGTCAGTACAATCAATATTAATGATGTTATTTTTAAAGTTTTATTTCTCATGATACATCCTTAAAATGAATACACAAATGCAAAATTGCTTTCAATTGTTACATTGTATTCGTCAACAGCATCAATTTGGTCTGTACTGTATATGCTAGTTAAGTCTGCGGTAAGTCGTGTTTCAAAAGAAGCTTTGATATGCCTCTGAACTTCATACTCAAATCCTATTCCACCAAGAAGGCCATAATTATAACGATTGTCATTATCATCAAAACCTTCAGTTTCAACTGTTGTGTAATTGCTATCTGATGATGTATCCACTCCAGATATACTGGATATGTTCAAATACTCACCAGAAGTTGATGCTGACAACCAATAACTGAAATAAGCTCCAAAATTAACAAACGGTTTGAATTGATTTTCTGTAGGTCCTAAATATAGATGTCCCATAACTGGAAATTCTACATATGAATTGTAATGATATTCATAAGTTATCGATTCATCATAGTTTTGATATGTATCTTCAGTATAATTTTTTGTTATATAGGAAAATTCAGTTCTCAGAGAAATTCTACTGTTGAAATTATACTGATATGGAATACTCAACGAGTACCCCACTAGATTCGATGTAGATCTTTCATCATAGTAATCTGATCCTGACCATATTGTATTGCTGTTGAGAGATGCAGATATTCCAATCTCGGAATTTGCAAAGATTGGAGTTGCTGCCAATAACAACAGAACAACAAATATTAATTTTTGTTTTTTCTTTTTCAATTTTAAACTCTTTGTCTATATTTGATAATCACATATAATTACTTATTTGTAAAGCATTTACAAAATAAGACTCTCCCAAATCAAATATTATATGGAATTATCTGATTCTATTGATACATCATTGATGTGATATTTATGTGAAGAAAAAAAATACTGGAAAAAATTAATTCTCCAGTATCAAGTTTAAAATTTCTATGAATTTACTACTTATGTAGCTTTTTATACTCCTCAAGTCCCTTTTCAAGACATATCAAAGCTCTTCCTAAATCTTCTGTATTAAGTACATAGGCAATTCTTGCTTGCTTTCTTCCGATTCCATTGGTTACATAGAAATCCTCAGCTGGGGCAATCATCACTGTCTCTCCCTCATAGTTAAAATCTTTTAAAAGGAAGATTGCAAAATCCTCAGCATTATCTATTGGGAATTCAGCAACCAAATAGAAAGCTCCTTTTGGGATATTGCTTACAACACCTGGAATTTTATCCAATCCTGAAGTCAAGAAATCTCTTCTCTTTTTGTACTCTTCTTTAACATCATCTAAATATGAAACATCTGTTTTAAGAGCTGCAATAGCAACCATCTGCTCAATATCAGGAGGACAGAGTCTTGCTTGAGAAAGTTTCAATACACTCTGCAAGAACTCTTGGTTTTTCGAAACAAGAGCTCCTATTCGTGCACCACACATGCTATAACGTTTGCTGAAAGAATCAATACAGACCACTCTATCAGAATATTCATCAAAAGACAGAATGCTTGTGAACTCACCCTCATAACAGAACTCCCTGTATACCTCGTCAACTAGTAAGAAGATATCATTTTTCTTACAGAGTTCAAGCAACTGCAACATCTCATCTTTGTTGTAGATATGACCTGTTGGATTGTTTGGGCTACAAAGAAGAATGGCTCCAGTTTTCCTTGTAATTTTCTTTTCAAACTCTTCGATAGGAGGTAAAGAAAAGCAATCTTCAATTCTAGATGTAATAGGTACGAGATTTACCATAGCCATTCTTGCAAATGATGTAACATTTGTATAGTAAGGTTCAGGAATTATAACCTCATCATAAGGATCACATAAAGTCATGAAAGCAAACTGAATTGCTTCAGATCCTCCAGTTGTGATCAATATATCTTCAGGAGTTATATCATCAACACCATGTTTTTTATAATAATCTGACATTCCTTCACGCAATTCAGATAAACCTTCACTTGGACCATAAGGGATATTTGGCTTTTTATAATTTCTGACTTCATCAAGAGCAACTTGAGGTGTTTTTATATCAGGTTGGCCAATGTTCAAATAATGAACACGAATTCCCTTTTTCTCCGCCGCACGCGCGAGTGGAGATAAACGTCGAATTGGTGAACATTGAAATCCTGAGATACGGTGTGACATTTGCATAAAAGAAACTCCTATTTGCTTTAGCAATAATTTTTTGTAGTTTTAAAAATATACACTTTATTGTATAAAAATTCAATAAATATATAATTGTTTTGGTTTGGGTGGATATAAAAAAAACTACCCCGTTTTAAGCGGAGTAGCTCTGGTTGAAACTAAATAATATTATTATTTCTTTTCAGTTTTATTTTTATCTTCAAGTCTTTTAGCAGGTTCTCCATTGTTCTTGCTAAAAGCGCCTGACGCTTGTTGTGAATCAATTAATTTTTGAATGAATTTTCTGTTATCCAATAATGGACTTATAGAACGACCATGATGCAAACGAGATATTGTTCTTGCAAACAATTCTGAAATATCAGCTTGAACATACCAAGGCTTATCCAATAAGTCATGACCATGGGTTACTGCGTTTGTACCAATAATTCTGTAGAAAACACCTTCTTTATAAGCTGCATCAAAGTTTTCAATACCACCACCATTGAAGAATGGAAGAGATATCATACAAATAACTTTTTTTGCACCCAGTCTCATTAATTCTCTCATTGCAGTGATCATTGTACCACCGGTTGCGATCATATCGTCAGCCATAAGTACAGTTTTTCCTTTGACGTCACCTAAGAGGACTATGCTCTTGATGTTAGTATGATTTGCATCAGTACTAACAATTGAATAGTCTCTTTCTTTGTACAACATAGCTAAAGGTCTATGAAGGGCTTGTGCATAGAATTTGTTACGTGAGATTGCACCTGTATCCGGAGATACCACTACAATATCAGGATCACTCAAGTCGACCAAACGGCTCAAAGCGATTAAAGTTTGATAAGACCCGTGTAAGTTTTCTAGATGTGTCTTTGAGAAACTGTTTTCAATCTCTCTTGAGTGAATATCCAATGTGATAATTCTCTCAACGTCTAGCATTTCACACATATGGCTAAATAAACTTGCAGTCAATGCTTCGCGACTTGTCTTCTTATGTTGTCTTGAATAAGGGAAAGTTGGAAGTACCAATGTTATAGATTCAGCACCAGCAAGCATGATTGCATTGATAGTGGTAAATAAGAACATTAGATGGTCATTGACAGATAACTCGATTGGAGTATCTGAACCTGCAACCTTAATAGGTTCCATATTTGAGATATCATAAACAAAAAATACTTTCAGTCCTCTAACTGGGTTCAAAATCTCTGCTTTCTCTTCCCCGTTAGCAAAATGGGTATATTTTGCTTTAATTGTAAAATCCTCACATTGAAATTGTGTCGGACATTTCCTATTAGGAATCTTCTTACTATTCATATCATCAACTAATGTGACGTATTGTAAGATCTGTTCCTCTGTCATGTTGTGGCGTTTGGACAGTGCTTTAGAAAGCTTATCATATCTTTCCTTATACAGATGTCGTAAATGCTTAACAACCTTGCTAGTAAAATATTCGCTACCAGGGCCAGCAATAACCCCTAGCTTGTGTGGTTTGATGATGCTCATATCGGTACAATACTACAAAGTACTTATCATTGCAATTATTTATACAAGATTGTAAGGGTGTTATTAAAAAAAAATGATTAAAATTCTTAAATGACAAGTTACATATCTGTCAATTAATGCAAAACGCAATACTTATGCATTATATTATTTATGAAAATCCAAAAACTTATCATTCTATTATTATCTTGTTTGATTCTCTGCTCCTGCACAAGCTGCGACCACAGTGAGACTGAAATAATAGATTTATTGAGTTGTGTGGATTCAATTCCACCCAGTTTGATTTATATAAAAGGTGAGAGTCCTTATAGTTTCACTTTAAATTTTTCAGAAGAGTTAAAAGATAGATTCAGCTGTAAAGTGGAATTTGAAGGAGAACATACCACGAATTTTAAAGTTGAGAGCCATGTTTTGACAGTTTTCACAGATGAGAAACTGACTCCTGGGAAACGATATCACATAAAAGCCGAGGTTCAAGATTTACGAGGTAACTCCACAATGATTGAGTCTATGTGTTATGCAAAGAACACAAATCCTGCAAAACTTCTGATATCTGAAATCAGCACCAAAGGAACCAAAAAGTATGGAGACAGAGTTGAATTGATATGCATAGACAGTGGATGTCTTGCAGGAATAACAATAGCAAATGGGTTCAATTACAATTATGAAGACAGATGTGTTCTTCCCAATGTCGATGCAAGCGCTGGGGATCTTTTTGTTATTGGCTTTGGAAAGGATACCGAAGCTGATTATAAAAGTGAGAATCTTGATGGTTTGAGCAGCAACAATGGATGTATCATCATAAGTGAGACAGCAGATGTGAACTCTCCTATTCAAGACTGTATTATTTATTCAAATAAAACGAGCTCCACATTCAATGGATTTGCAAACAGACATATAGAGGAAGTTGCTACCACACTGATAGAAAAAGGAGAATGGGAGACAGGCTCTCCACTATCAAGCAATGCAATGAACACGACATATGAAACATCCACAAGAACAATCAACAGATTTGCTGATAAATGGGGTAATTACAAGGATACAAACACTCAAGATGATTTCTATATAACAGTGACATCAGGACAGACTTTTGGAAAGAAAAACAATCCTAAAATATATGAGATACCAGAGGACTAATTCATATGATAATTTTCATTCAATATCTCATATTCGAAATCAAAATTATCTGATGTAACAATTGAACCATCTTTAAGCAGGAATATAGCAGATACTCCATCATATCTCTTTATAAATTCAAGAGCTTTTTCAGATCCCATGATGAAACAGGTTGTTGAGAGCATGTCACATAGAGTTGAGTTCTTAGAAATTATTGTTGAACTGATTATATCACTCTCAGCAGGATACAATGTTTCAGAAGATAATATATGATGATATTTTACTCCATCTTCTATAAAGAATCGTTCGTATGTACCGCTAGTTACAATGGAGGTATCATTTAAAGACAGAAGAATATAAGAATCTCCTGTATCTTTATTGGGGTCTTGAAGACCAATAGTCCAATTCTTTTTATTATCTTTTTTTCCAAGTAGAAGGATATTCCCTCCAAGATTGATTATAGCATTGGAAATATGTTCTTTTCTTAAATAGGTTCTTAATTTATTTGCACTCCATCCTTTTCCAACTGCCCCAAGGTCTATTTCCATATTTGAAGGAATTGTGACACTGCTATTTCTGATGTTAACTAAAATGTCATCAGCATCGACATCCACTGCTGCCAATTCCTCATCTGATGGGATTCTTGGATTGTCTCCGCCGATATCCCATAAGGATACAGCTGCTCCTATTGCAGGATTGAAAGCTCCACCACTTTCTCTATACATATCTAGAGATGATTGCATCAAATTGAAAGTGTCAGGATCAAGAACTCCTTTTTTGTTTTTATTGATAAGACTGAGTTCACTGTCAGCATCAGTTCTAGAAATAGAACTTTCGACATCGTCTAATACTTTAAAACAACCATCAAATACTTCATCAGCTGTACCATAAGGAAGTGAGATTGTACAGATTGTTCCCATCTTGAATTCAGTCTTTGAAACCATCTCTGTTTCTGATGTACATGAAACAAAAATACTCATCATTATGAAGAGTGTGACCATGTATAAATTTGTGGTTTTTTTATTTTTTAATATCAACATGTTCGGATTGTAAATTCTTGAAAATAATTTGTCAATTCAAAAGTTTTTAAAACTTTATTTGTATTTGTTGCATTTGCAACATACTTTAATTTTTATTTGTTTATAATGAAACCATATTAAAACTATAGGAGTTAATCATGAGTGCAACATTAGGCCCGATTCATAATTGGGTATTTAATAAAATCAAATTCCAAGAAAAGGAAATTGAAGCTTTATTACAATTAGAAGAAGGATTGAATGGTAAGATTGATGCAGAAGCAGGGATTGTAGAAAAAGGCGAACTTGCAGAAATCATCGATATTGCAAACATTCATGGATTTCTACAGATGAGAATAAACATCACAGAAAAAAGATTGGCTTTAACCGTTGAATCTTTACTCTCTGATGGAATTTCTTTAGATACAATCAAACAGACAGTTAAGGAATTTGCACAGAACAATTGCATCGATGGTGATACAGGTGTTCAAAAAGCATATGAATACTTAAATGGTTTACTTGTAAATGGTATGCCTTGTGATAAAGTTGAGACTGTTATTGAAAATTCAGAATACAAAATTGTATATGTTGAGAATTTAGACATACATACACAGTATTGGAACAATAAAGAGACATATCAGGTATTGAAAGATGTATTGATTGAAGGCTTGCTTTCAAAAACAAACCTTTCATACTCACACGAGAAAGCACATGAATATGTGATTGAGGCTAAATAATGTACAGTATAGATATTTTAGTAGAAGAACATAAAAGCATCATTGCTTTAACTGAAGAACTGAGAAAAGAATGTATAAACATTCTTAATGGTAAAGAAATTGATACAGATTACTTTGAAAAAGCAGTATTCTTTGCAAGAAACTTTGGGGATAAATACCATCACCAGAAAGAAGAAAAGATACTATTCAGAGTTATGATGGAAAAACTTGGACCAGTTGCAACTCAATTGATTCGTGGTGGAATGATGGTAGAACATGATTTTGGCCGCTTGTATATCGGTTCAATGGCTGATGCTGTTGAAGAATACAAAAAGAATCCAGCTGATGCATTAAAAATAGACATAGTTGCAAATGCAGTTGGTTATGGTAATTTATTGACTCGTCACATAGATAAAGAAGACAATGCGGTTTATACCTTTGCAGAAAGATCTTTAAGTGATGAAGACAAAAAAACAGTTAATGATGAAACTCTCCTCCATGAGGAAGATAAAAATAATATTGAAATTCGTAGAAAATGCTTAGCAATTCTTGAAGAATTAAAGGAAAAAAACAATGGCTAAATTTACAGGTGATATGGTAATCGGAGATGTAGTTAGAGAGCATCCAGAATTGGTTGATACTTTCGTAGAAAATGGTATGCATTGCATTGGTTGTCCTTCTGCACAGATGGAATCTATCAGTGATGCTTGCATGGTTCATGGTTTGAATACAGATAAACTATTAGAGGCTCTTAATAAAATCTAATCATTCATTAAAACATAAAACTACATAAAACATATATATTATCTTCTAAGTGCATAAAAATGTTACTTAGAAGATTTTTTTTACTCTTTTATAACAACTCAGGTTAGTTAATGAAACAAAATCTATTGACCCTTATTGATGGAGGGAGTATTTTTATAGAAGTTATTTGAGCTTATTCAAAAAGGAGCTAACAGTGAATTTACCTAATAAATTAACATTTGCAAGATTGTGCATGACCCCTTTGTTCTTTATTTCTT
>JBFHKM010000107.1:0-10770 GCA_041595335.1 Sphaerochaetaceae bacterium | reverse complement strand
CACAAATACTATGCAGGTAATTATGCAACTGCTCTTGAAATGGGTGGTCTATCTATAAGCATGATCAAGCTTGATGATGAGTTAAAGAAATATATGGACGCTCCTGCTGAAACACCATTTTTCAAACAGATGTAGGAGGAAGCTATGAATGTTGAGTTAATAAAGAATTTTTTAAAAGAAGTATCACTGATAATGGTTGAAGAAAAAGAACATCTTATTGATGAAGATAGCATTGTTGGTGATGGAGATCTAGGTTTGACAATGAGTGATGGATTTGTAGCAGCCTATGATGCAATAAAAGATAGTGATGAAAAAGATTGTGGTAAGGTTCTATATTTTGCAGGCAAGGCAATGAGTACAAAAGTTCCATCAACTATGGGAACTTTGATGGCAAGTGGCTTGATGCAAGCAGGAAAAGCTTTGAAAGGTAAATCAGAATTGGATAGGAAAGATGTTATAGCAATTTTTGAAAATTATCTTGAAGGAGTCACTCATAGAGGTAAGGCTAAAGTAGGTGAGAAGACATTTATTGACGGTTTTTACCCTGCAGTTGAAATGTTGAAGAGCACTGTAGATGAAGAGTTGTCTGTAAGTGCAGAAAAAGCGTCCGATGCTGCAATGGAAGGATATAAAAACACAGAGGGTATGATAGCTGTACATGGTAGAGCGGCAACTAGAGGTGAAGATTCAAGAAAATTGCTTGATCCAGGTGCTCTCGTAGCTGCTTACATTGCAAAGGGTTTTTACATTTCTGTAAAATAAAATTGACATTGAAAGTTTCACAACTTTTTATGCATATACTTCAGCACGGAGCGCCACTCCGTGCTTTATGATTTAGAAAAGTGATGTGCAAATAAATATTGTTTATTCAATATTTGTTTACGTTTGAACCATAAAAAATGATTAGGGAAAATATGAAAATTACTGATGAAATTTTAAGCGGAAGATGCTCTCTTGGAATAGAGTTTGGATCAACACGAATCAAGACTGTGCTGATAAAAAGTGATAATTCACCAATTGCAAGCAGTAGCTATGCTTGGAACAATGAAATTGTGGATGGGTATTATTCATATTCAACTGAGAATATTTTCAAAGGTCTTTCCATCTCTTATTCACGATTGAAGAGAGATATTGAAGATAAGTATGATATTAAAATTAAAAAATTAAAAGCAATTGGAATCTCTGCTATGATGCATGGATATATGGCATTTGATGAAGATGATAATCTTTTGGTGCCTTTTAGAACATGGAGAAATACAAATACCGAGGAAGCTTCAAAAAAGTTATCTGAACTTTTTGACTATTCAATCCCAATTAGATGGAGCATATCTCATTATTATCAATGTGTTTTGAATGGAGAGGAACATGTAAACAAAGTTAAAAAATTGAACACATTATCTGGTTTCATTCATAACAAATTAACTGGCAATTTCGTACTCGGAATAGGTGATGCATCAGGAATGTTTCCAATTGATTCTTCAATAAATGATTACAATCAAAAATTCATTGAGAAGTTTGATAGATTGACTGGTATGAAAACCTCATTATCGCAAATCCTTCCTAAAGTTATGGTGGCAGGTCAGATTGGTGGTTCTTTGAGCAAAAGTGGTGCCCTTTTAATTGATGAAGAGGGAGATTTAGAAGATGGAATTCTAATGTGTCCACCTGAAGGAGATGCTGGAACCGGAATGGTTTCAACAAATTCAGTAAGAATCAACACAGGAAATGTCAGTGCTGGAACTTCTGTATTTGCTATGATAGTTTTGGATAAGAAACTTTCAAAACGTTATGACAAGCTAGATATAGTTAGCACTCCTGATGGAAAGCCTGTGGCCATGGCACATTCGAACAATTGCACAGGAGAATATGACAGCTGGATCTCTATTTTTAAAGAAGTGATCAATCTCACTGGCAATACAATCAGTATGCCTGAGTTATATGATAAGATTCTTATGGAAGCCTTGAAAGGCGACAGTGACTGTGGTGGGATTCTGAGCTACAATTATTTGAGTGGTGAGCCAATGACAGATCTCATTGATGGACGTCCAATGGTATGCAGGACTTTGAACTCAAATTTTAATTTAGCTAATTTTATGAAATCTCAGTTATATACCTCTCTCTGTGCACTGAGAATTGGTCTTGATATTTTGACTCAAGAGGAGAATATAAAAGTCAAATCAATTACGGGACATGGTGGTTTTTTCAAGACAGAAATTGTTGGACAGACTGTGATGGCAAACGCAATTGATGTTCCCATCAATCTTGTCGAAAGTTCTGGTGAAGGTGGAGCATGGGGAATTGCAATACTTGCTAACTATGTTGGTGAAAAAAAACAACTTGAAGATTATCTAGATAGCTCTGTTTTCAGTAACTCCAAAAAGAAAACAGTAAATCCGAAAAAAGAAGATGTTGAGGGTTTCAATAAATTTTTAGAAATGTACAAGAATTCTTTAGAATTGCAGAAAATTGCTGCAAAATGTGTAAATTGAAATCCATAGATAGATAAATGCATCCTGCCAATTGGGTCGAACCATAGGCAGGATTTTTTTGGTTTTAATCAGAATCTATGTTATAAAATAAATGATAAAGTTGAAGAAGATAAAAGATATAAAAGAGTTCATAATGAAAATCATGTGGTAGGCTATACAAACGATTTTGATATAAATAAGTCTTTTAATTATTGAGAATTAATTTTATGTGATATAATCACTTACACAGTCATAGAAATGACTTATATTATTAACAAGCGAGGACAACTTATGAAGAACACAAGAAAATATGTACTGATTCTTTCAATACTCTTATTGATTATGTCACAATCTATATTCGCTTCAGGCCAAAAAGAAGCAAAACAGGTAGAAGATACTACAATAATGGAAGCACCAAAAGCAGAATATCATAAGATTGATGCTAAAACTGCAAAAGCTGCATTTGATACTCAAGATGATATAATCATTGTTGATGTAAGAACTGTAGCTGAATTCAATACAGGTTACATAGCAGGTGCTGTTAATATACCATTGGATGTTGTTGAAGAATCCGTAATGGAGCAGTATCCAAATAAAGATCAGAAATTGTATGTATATTGCAGATCAGGTAACAGAAGCTCCCAAGCCGCAAAATTATTGGTCAAGCAGGGCTACACCAACGTATATGATTTTGGTGGAATAAATAACTGGACTTATGGTGTTGAAAAATAATTATTGAATAGTGATTGATTCAATAGACATCAAAAACATCTAAAATTATAAGAAGCCCTTTAATTTGGATATAGCCTCAAGCTATTCTTAAATTGAGGGCTTTCTTTCACAATTGTCTTGATGACAAGGAAAACTGTATGAGAAAATTTGAGAAAAAAGAAAATGACTCTGAATTGAAAAAAAGATTGAGCAAGATAGAATACGATGTAACACAGAACTCTGCAACTGAAGCTCCTTTTACAAGTGAATATTACAGCAGTGATGAAAAGGGGCTCTACGTAGATGTCGTAACAGGGGAACCACTGTTTCTATCCACACAGAAATTTGACAGTGGATGTGGATGGCCAAGTTTCAGCAAACCAATAAAGGATGACTTTATTGAGTACAACACCGATACAACATACAACATGAAGAGAACAGAGGTGAGATCAAAAATCGGTGATTCTCATCTAGGACACGTGTTCGATGATGGTCCCAAAGAGATGGGTGGACTCAGGTATTGCATAAATGGAGCATCTCTGAGATTCATCCCATTTGAGGATTTAGAAAAAGAGGGTTATGAAGAATACATAAAGCTCTTCAATCAGTAAGAATTATATAAATTTATAAAGATGTATTCACATCCAATTGGAATTCCATCTTTGTAAGATAATCGTCGGGAGAGGAAGAGTTGAACTGATCATAAATATTGAAGTTGTACATTGTACCAGTAAATTTTAGATCAGGTCGCTCTTCTTTTATTTTCATTCGGTGCTCTTGTATATTTTCATAGCGACCGATGTGATAATCAACCAAATAATAACCCTCTTCAATTGTCAAAATACTTGAATCATCAACTTTGACTTCCAACTCTTCATTTTCATCCAGAAGTGCTCCAAATGTCTTTCCAAGAGGAGAGTATATTGCTATTGTTGGATAGAAATAAAAAGAATCAGTTCCAAAAAGAACATTCTCATCTCCCATACTCAGATATCTACGTTTTTCTCTGTATATGACCTTCTTACAATCCTGCTCTTTTATGATTCTTTCTTTCTCTACATACTCAAGTTTCCTATGAATGGCATCATCAATTCTATGAATCTCTTCCCAGTTCTTCTTGAGCTCTTCAGATCTCTCTAGAAGTCTTATCTCGGCTGTCTGTGGAGTCAGATTGCTCAATGAATTCTTGATTTCATCCAAAGACAATCCAATTCTCTTCAGATAAAGAATTGTAGATAGCTCATAAATCTGATCAAAGCCATAACGTCTGATGTTGCTGCTCTGTTCTCTCTCTCTAGGAGAGAACAATCCAATCTTATCATAGTAATAAAGAGTTTGAATGTTTATGTTGAAGAAAGAGGCGAGTTGACCAGTGGTAAATTGTTTTTTCATCGTAAAAATCTCTCCTTGCTGTGTACCTGACAATTTTGAATAAATAACTTAAATGCAATAGAAGAATAAACTTATAGTATATGAAGATTCAATAGAAATGATAAAAATAACGTTCTTAAATTCTATTGAAATAAAAAGAGTGACATAGAGCTATAAAATAGCCGCACATCACTCCTCTTTGAACCAAATAATTCTCAGTGAAAGAATCTATTGGTAGATCTTCTTAACAGGAAATCTATCTGGTAAAACTATTCCAGCACGCTTGTAGATAGCTTTTGCTCTCTCACATCCTTCTTCAAGAACATCATCTTCATTGATGCTGAGAACCTTTCTGTCTCTCATCACCCACTTACCATCACACATGGTATCCTGTATGTTGTTTGAATGCATTGCAGTAACAAGTGCAGCAACCTTATCATTGACAGGCATCATTGATGGACCTTTTGGATCAACAACTATCAAATCAGCCTTCAGACCAGGAACCAACTGTCCATATACCTTGTCATCGAGCAGTGCTCTAGCGCCATTTTTGGTGGCCATTTCAAGAATATCTTCAGAAGGCATGACTGTAGAATCGAGTCTCCAACCTTTATGAATTAGAGATGTGAGCCACATCTCATCAACCATATCCATTCTATTTGAAGAGGATGCTCCATCTGTTCCAATTGAAACACATATTCCTTTATCCATCATGAGAGGAATCTTGGCAAAACCTAGAACTCTCATTGCAGATGCTGGATTGTGAGACACCTTAACATCATGCTTTTTGAACAGATCAACTTCTTCATCAGTGAGCCAAACTGTATGAACAGCTAGAAGGTTCTTATCAAGAACACCAAGCCTGTTCAGATGAGTTACCGTTGGCTCTCCATAGACACTCTGAGTGTATTCAATCTCACTCTTTGCTTCCGCAACATGCATGTGGACACCGACTCCATACTTATCTGCAAGTTCTTTTGTTTTGATTATGATCTCATCTGAATCATTGAAGATTGTTCTCAGACCAAACCAAACCTGAACTCTTTCATCTGCTGTATTGTGGAACTTCTCAAATGCATCGATTTGATCATCTAACTCCATCTGCATGCTTCTCTGCCAAACTTTTGGAAGACCCTCGCCACAGTCCATAACAGACTTGGCAAGTTTACCTCTTATTCCGGCTTCAGATACACCGCGTGCCATTCCACTTACGAATTGACCACCTGGTTCTGCAAAAGAGGTGACACCTGATTTTATCAGTTCCAAACAGGTCATGAGTGTTGAAACATATGAATCTTGTTCAGTCAAATTGCTTTCAAAAGGAAACATCCTTTTGTGAAGCCATGTCTGAAAATCAACATCATCACCAACACCACGACTTATCTGCTGGGAGGTATGCACATGGGTATTTACGAACCCAGGCAGAACATACTTCCCGTTCAGATCTACGATCTCAGCATCCTTTGATATCAACTTATCATCTACTTTCCCAACAGCTTTAATTGTGTCATTCTCAATTAAAATGCTACCACCATCATATATCTGGTTGATTTTATTCATTGTGAGAATATAGCCATTTTTCAGTAAGATCTGTGACATTACCTTACCTCCAACACTGGATCAATTATCTTCTGCTTTTCAACGTCAATGAAACCTTTATCGGTGATTGCAAAACTTGGAATGGCAGCAAGACCAATAAATGATAGGAACATGAATGGAATAGGAATTTTTGAACCCAATTCATGAGTCTTTGCAATCATGACTTTCTTTGCTGTAGCAAGTTCTTCTGCACTCAAATCACTCATCAATCCACAGATTGGGAAAGCTACTGATGAAAGAACTTCTCCTTTATCAACAACACACTGACCACCGTTGATTTCCTGTATATGATTGAACGCTATTTCCATATCTTCCAAGTTTGTTCCAATGACAATTACATTGTGATTATCATGAGCAATTGATGATGCTATTGCACCGCTCTTCAAATTGAAACCTGCAATGAATCCTTTTCCGATGTTTCCATTTATTCCATATCTTTCCATCTGTGCAATGTAAAGAAGATCCTGTTCAACATCACATTGAATTATGCCATCTTTAACAGCCAGAGTTCCTTTCTGAGGTATTGTGATTGGAATCCAATCAAGAGTTCTCATTCCAAGCACATCAACACTTGTTGCACTCTTATCAACATGAATTGCTAGGTCTTCTTTTTTGAACTTTGGAAGTTTCACTGTATTCAGCAAGCAAGAAGCATGAACTGTATCTTTGTACTTAACTTCAAACTCATCTTTGATGTAAACAACCTCACCACCTGCAATTGTCTGAACTACCTCAAGTGAATCTTTATCAAGCAATAAAACATCACCTCTAGCTCCAGGAATCAAAGCACCAACTTCTCTTTCAAGATGGAAAGCTCTTGCCGCATTGATTGTAACAAGTTGAATTGCAGTTACAATATCAACACCAGCTTTGACAGCTGATTTTAGAGCATCATCAAGATCTCCTCTATCAACCAAATCAATTGTGTGAAGATCATCTGTTACAATGCTGCACATAGTTGAATCACAGTGATATTCAGTGATGACTTTGACACTGTCATTGAGACTTCTTGCAGCAGATCCCTCTCTCATCATTAGATGACAGCCCTTTCTTACATGTTCAAGAGACTCTTCTGTTGATAGACATTCATGATTTGTTGTAACACCACTTGCAATGCAGTAGTCAAGATCACGACCTGTTGTTTCTGGCATGTGTCCGTGACAAGTTTGGCGGTTCTTCAATGTCTGTTCCATTGATTTCTCTAAATCAGGGAAACCTGCTGTTAGATAAGCAGATACAACCTCACTCAAACCAACTGCATCATCTCTTTCAAGTGCTTTTTTGATTTTCTCACTGTTGAATTGTCCCTTGCTTGTTTCAAGGTTTGGTGCAAAAGGAATATGGGATGGAACAACAAAGTATATATTTAAATCTGTCTGCTTTCCTTCATCCAGTACTGCTTCAATACCTTCCAAATCACTGACAACACCAATTTCATGAATGTCAGTCATAATTGTTGTTGTACCATGTTTTAAAATGGCTTCAGCAAATCTCTTGATGGAAAGGTTTGAACTCTCTGGATGTATATGACCGTCAATGAAACCAGGTGTTATGTATTTTCCCTCAGCATCAATTATCTTGGTTTTAGGTCCAATGTAACTGTCCAAATTATCAATTCCAACAACATACTTGCCTGTTATTGCAACACCACCATCATAGACTTCTCCAGAAGCTACGTTAATAAAACTACCATTTTTTACAACAACATCAGCAAATCTTTTGCCTTTGATTGTGTCCAATACGTCTCTCTCCATAAAACTCTCCTAATATGCTCGCGCAGTATTTAAAATAGAACTCTTCAATAGATGTCCTTCAAAACAATTATATTCATGTTAATACCTATAGTTACTATAGCTTCAAGGATTAAAAAAAAATATTTTAATTTAATTATTGATACAGATAACATAAATTCACTTATTTATTGATGATGATACTAAAATAATCATAACAATAACAGTATATGTTGTTATATATATGATTATAAGTTGAAAATATTTTTATTCTTGGCTGTTTAATTATGATGTAATTTGTATGATTTATTTGATCGTATATTGAAGTGCTTCAATATGCATTTTTTGTTTTTGACATTTTTCTGAACATTGATTTAACTGTTGTCATTAAAAGATAATAAAACGAAGAAAAAATTATCAAAACTAATTGCATATATATGCACATAGTGTGTATATTTTAAATCAATAAGTGATTTAAGGAGTTATATACACATATGACAATAAAAAAAACAAAAATAGCTATAATTGGATGTGGACTCGTTGGATCTTCAACTGCCTTCAGCATCTTAACTCAAGGACTCTGTGATGAGTTGGTGATGGTGGATATCAACAACGAAAAATCATATGGTGAATCCATGGATTTAAGTGATGGTATTGAATATCTAAATCTCAATGTAAAAGTTAAGAACGGAAGTTATGAAGACTGCAGTGATGCCAATATTGTTGTGATAACAGCTGGACCACCACCAAAGGCAGATCAAACACGTCTTGATATGATGGGAATAACTCAAAAAATTACCAAATCTATCGTAGATCCTATTATGGCATCAGGATTTGATGGTATATTCCTGGTTGTTTCAAATCCAGTAGATGTAATAGCTTACTATGTATGGAAGCTCTCAGGACTGCCAAGCAATCAAGTAATTGGTACTGGTACTGCTCTTGATTCAGCTCGTCTTAAAAGTGTGATTGGTTCTGCTGTGGGTACTGACCCTCGTTCTGTTCATGCATTCTCAATGGGTGAGCATGGTGACAGTCAGATGGTTCCATGGTCAACTGTTACAGTTGGTGGTAAGAGTCTTCTTGATATTGAAACTGACAATCCTCAGCTTGTTTCTCAGTTGAAGAAAGATTATCTGTCGGAATTCACCGCCAAAAGAGGCTTTGAAATTCTAAGACGTAAGGGAACAACATGCTATGGTATTGCATCAACAGTATCCGCAATAGTCAAAGCAATTTTGAATGATGAGCACAAGGTGATTCCTGTCTCAACATATCTGAATGGCGAGTTTGGTGAGAGTGATGTTTTTGCTGGAGTTCCAGCCATTTTGAACAACTCTGGTATTGCAGATCTTTTGACAATTCATCTGACTGAAGAAGAAAAAGAACGTTTCTCAAAATCAGTTGGTGTCATAAAGGAATACACAAAGGCCATTATGAAAATAGATGAAGAGAGCAAACAGAAATAAAACTGTAAAAACAGATTTACGCTTTGCTGATCAAAAATATAATAAAAATGGAGATATACTTGCTATGTCTCCATTTTTATTTATCACATTCACAGCAATCATTTCTTTTTGTATCTTGGAAACAGTTCTGATTTTGGAACCAATTTAATTGCTCTGTATGAACAGTAGCGAACACATTTTCCACATTTGACGCATCTGTTGAGATCAACTCTTGGTGCTTTTTTGCCGCGCTGAGATAGAGCATTTGCCGGACATACCTGTACAGCTGGACAGGCGTGTGATTGATGACAATCTGATGAGTTGATGCTCAGAATATATTGTGATCTGTCTATTGGCTCTTTCTTTTTGAATAAATGAAACATAGATCTCTCCTTGGGATATAATTATGATAATTATACCTTCTGATAATTGGTAAATATGTAACAAAGTTACATGCTCCTTTAAATGGGGCAAAACACTAATTTATATGTTTTAAATCCATAATTCTAATAATATACTCTAAAAAAATGTATTTTTTGCTAATAAGAATAGAATACAATTCTTTATATTTCGACGCAATTATGAATTCTTTTGATGAATTTAATTAGAATGAATAGGTTATTCTTTTTTTTGCAACAGTGCCTATAAAATCGATTTAAGAGGAAATTGTGCTCAATTAGATAATAAAATATTGACTTTTAATTGACATATGTTACTATTGAATCAGGTTGTTAACCAATATGCAGTCTTTAAAAATTGTATAGAATTAATAAATAAGCAAAAGAGGAATAAAAATGTTACAAACAGTAAAAGCTACAGCTAAAAAAGTACCAGGTGGTTTGACAGTAGAGAATGAAGCTAGAGGTTTCAAATTGACAATGGATGAACCAGTAGAGATGGGAGGAACCAATAAAGGTATGAATCCTATTGAAGCTCTTCTATGTGCTTTAGGATCATGTCAGGTAATTGTTGCATCAGCATTTGCAAAAGCTAAGAATTTTAAATTTGAAGAATGTTTTGTAGAAGTTGAAGGTGATTTTGATCCAGAAGGATTCATGGGCAATCCAAATATCAGAAATGGTTTCCAAGATATCCGCTTCAAAGTACATTTCAAGACTGATGAAACACAGGCTAAGTGTGAAGAATTTGCAGAGTTCATGGCTCAGCAATGTCCTGTAGAAGATAACCTTGTTAATGGTGTTAAAGTAACAAGAACTTCTGTGGTTATTGATAAATAATCAAATATATAATTAGTTTTTCTGCAGATTTAAGCAATGTCTATGAAGGCGTTGGGTACATCTGCAGATTGCACTATCAATATTGAGAAAATCTATAAAGAAGTATCATCTTAGTGGTGGTACTTTTATTATGGGATTGATTTGAAATCTTTGGACTTGGAGGCATTGAAAACAGTGAAACATACACAGTTCAATGTAAGAAATT
>JBFHKM010000106.1:0-10890 GCA_041595335.1 Sphaerochaetaceae bacterium | reverse complement strand
ATACTCTTGATGTAAGTGCTATTCCTGTTGTTCAGAAATTGACTCACCTTCCAGTAATTGGCGATCCAAGTCATGCAACTGGAATAAGATCATTGGTTTCACCAATGAGTCTTGCAATCATTGCAAGTGGAGCAAGTGGTTTGATTGTTGAAGTACACAATCATCCTGATAAAGCTTTGAGTGATGGTGCACAATCATTATATCCATCTCAGTTTGAGAAATTGATGAGAGATGTTCAAACAATGGCACCAGTTGTAGGTAAGAGCCTAGAAAGAATACCTAGAATCATACCAACAGCTATTAAAAATGGTGTTGAAGTTGAAAAGAAAATAGATAATTTGAAAATATCCTTCCAAGGTGAACGTGGTGCCTACAGTGAATTGGCAGTGCGTAGAACTTTTGATGAGAACTGTGAAGTTATCCCTAAAAAAGAATTCTCTGATGTTTTTGAATCTGTAATGAAAGAAGAGACTGAATATGGTGTGATTCCTATTGAGAACACATTGGGTGGTACAATCAATGACAACATTGATAATTTGATCAATTATCCAGATATTCAAGTTGTAGGCGAACAGCACATCAGAGTAATCCATAATTTGATTGTTCTTCCTGGAACAAAGAAAGAAGATATCAAGAAGGTTTATTCTCATCCTCAGGGTTTGGCACAATGTGAAAAATTCTTGAAGAATGAACTATCTGGTGCAGAAGCAGTTCCTTTCTTTGATACAGCAGGTGCTGTTGAATTCATAAAGAAACAGAATGATCCTTCATTGGCAGCTATCGCTGGAGCACCAGCTGCAGCATATCACCACATGGAGATACTTGAAGCTGGAATTGAATCTCATCCAAGTAACTACACAAGATTCTATGTGATATCACGCAGTGAGAATGCATTGGAATATGTAAGTGCAAGTAAGATCAACAAAGCTTCTATGGTATTTTCTGTAACCCACCACAGTGGTTCTCTGTTTGATTCATTAGCAATACTCTCAGAATATGGCTTGAATATGAAGAAGTTGGAATCTCGTCCTATCGAGGGAAAACCTTGGGAATATTCATTCTTTGTTGAGACAGAGTTGAATGATCAAGAAAAGTTTGATAAAGCCTGCAAGAAAATGAGTGAGACTTGTACAAGTTTCAGAGTTTTAGGTAAATTTACATCAACTAATTAGATAGAAAAAGATGATATCTACTGTTTTACATTGTAGAGTGGTAGATATTTTTTCTTTGAAGGATATGATTTGAAAGGCGCTTTTATTTACGTTGATGCAGGAAAGGGACATTATGTTCCAGCTAAGGCTCTATATGATATTTTTATAGAAAAAGGCCATGAAGCTACTCTCGAAAATATGTTTTTAATGATTGGTTCTGAAAAATGGAACAAAAAGGTTAAAAATTCTTGGAGACATCAACTCCATTATCCCAAGGCCGAAAGGATAGAGAATACCATACTCGATGGTAGCCCAAGTTTTTACTTGATCAGATTTTTAGCTAAAATAGCTAAGAAGAATCAACGAATATTTAAAGAGTGGTATGAAAAAGAGAGACCTGATTTTATTTTTTGCACCAATTATCTAGCTGCTCCTGTAATGACCACAATGCTGAGAAAGAACAATATAAAAGTTCCTCTTTTTGTCGTTGGAACAGATGTTTTCGATAATCAGAAAGTTGGTGTGAGCAATCTTATAGATATTCAATATATGCCTTCTGAATTGGGCGTAAAGAACTACATAAAACATGGATTTGATCCTTCAGTTGTGAAATACTCTCCATTCCCTTTAAAAGCTGGAATGGAAAAATATTCCAATTATTCAAAGACTCAAGCAAGAGAAGAATTGAAAATGGAAGTAGATATTCCAACTTTACTTCTGAACCTCGGTGGTGAGGGAATTGGTAACACAAAATTCTTAAAAGCGTTGGTCAAAAAGAAAAAGAATTGGCAGGTGATAGTTCTTGGTAAGATGAGCTGTGATACTCAGCGAAAATTTGATAAGTTCAGAAAGAACAATCCAGATTTTTTATTGATAACTCCTGGTTTTGTAAATAACATTGGCCTTTATATAAAAGCCTGTGATGTACAATTGGGGAAAACAGGCGGCAATGCCTTTTTGGAGTCTCTGTATCTCAAACGTCCATTCTTTATATCTGAATTGTTGTATTCCTCCAAAAGCTACCTTGAATTCATGAAGGAATATAAAGTTGGTTGGGGAGCAAATGGTATATCAGAGCAGATAAGAATCATTGATGAATATGTAAATGACGAAAGCAAAAAGATTGAGATGGAGAAGGTCATGGACTCTCTCCCACTTAGTTTTGATACCAACTCTTTTGTAGATATGATCATTGAAGATTACAGAAGTATGGACACTGAAGAGAAACTTTTTGCGAGACGAGAAAGAATCAAAGAGAGTGTCAAAAAAAATCGTCACAGTAAGAACAGATAATTAATGCAATTGAATTGATTTCGCTTAAATATTGGTTATGAGATGTTTTAAAACAATTGTAGCCAGTATATTTATGATGATGATTCTTCTATCATCATGCCAAATGAACAGCAACAACAAAACAATCACTGTGCATATACTTGATGCATTTCCATATGAAAGTGAGGCCTACCGACCGCTTTGGTATAAGATGAGCTACAGTGATAGCGCTGGTAACACACTCACAAAGAGAATACCAGCAGGTGTCCATGAGGTCTCATTGAATGTTCCTAAAAACAGCAATACATATGTAATAGTGCAAGCTCTTGGGGATTTCTATCCACAGGGTGGAGTGATTGAACCCACGTCTTTCAATGATGTAGATGTATCTTTTGAGCAGGGATATCTTGTAAATACTTTACTATCAATTACAAAACAAAATCCAGAAGCTCTAAACTGTTTGAACTACAGTAAGTTATTTCAAACACTCAAGGATAGAAAGTTTCTCTACAGTTTTGATCCGTTTACATTGTCCAGGTCCATCTTAGATGGCTCTCTCAATGCTAAGAACATCTATCATCTCGATAACGTGAGAGTTGATGTAACTCAACTTCCTGCAGGTTTTTGGGTAAGTGATGATCCCATGCAGGGATCATTTTGGATACATAATTTCTCTGATGATAATGTGATATTGAGTTTGAATGCAGGAATTCACAGTTATTTGAATTACTATGAAGGTTATCTATGTCGAATTGCTGTGGACTCAAGCAATTCAGAATACTTCATTTCGTTAAAAGGAATTCCTGAAGATTTAAAATAAATTTTTCTGATAGTACTTAATTCTCGTTAACATTTTTCTTCAATTTGATGATTATTGGAAGTCCTATAGCCAATCCAACAATGGTGAGAATTATATTTGTAGTGTAAGAACCTATTGTGCTGTAATATCCAAAAGCTGCAGCCACCAATATTGAAAGTGATATTTTCAAATAATTAATTTTATATTGCTTACCAACACCCAACCAAACAATTCTTATCAACAGAGTAAGTAAGAACGAGATGCTTACACATAAGGAGGCACCTGTTATTTGGTATAGTCTGATGAACGTTGGAATTGTTATTATCAAGAAAGCTGAACCAATTATAGTGGATACCATGATTGGAGTTGAATCAATGTCATTACCAAAGATACTTGCAATCATCTGAGATATGCAATCACAGGTAAAACCTGCAGTACACAGAGCTAAAATCTTCCCAACTGGTTGGAAAGCTTCACTTAGATAATATGGAATTATTAGTTGCATCAATGGAATGAATACCATGAAAAAAGCAGCATATATCAAGAAGAATGTGGTGATTGATTGTGAGAAATAATCTTTGTTCAATTCTTTATTATTGCCTGAGGTCTCCCGTGAAAAAGCAATTTCTTGCCATGCCAAAATTATTCCACCAGTTGCCATTGGAACAGCTTTTGCAAATTCCATGGACATTGAAAAGATACCATTAGAAGAAGATCCCAGCAGTTTTGAAACCTGAATACTTGCATAATAGGACATTATCCATGTACCAAGTGCTGTAACCGCTAAAGGAATTGAGAATCGTATCATGTGGGCAGAAATCTTTCTATCAATGAATCTTGGGCGGAAGTGTCTCAATATTCCAATCTTGACTTCAAGGTAGATGATCTGGATGACTTCTGCGATTGTCATAGCAATTAGGATGTATTTTGCATCGTAATGTTTATAAGCTAAGAAGTATAAGTTCAGAAGAAGCAGTGCTCCAAAGTAGAGGGAATAGGCTATTGAATAATTGAATTCTCTATCAAACCCTCTGGTGACAAATAAGTAGAAGTTTGCCACCGCATAACTCAGGCCCCAAAACAAACCTAAAACAGGAAAAGGAACATGAGTTATTTTATTTGCAATAAATACAGTTCCAAATAAAAACAGGGAGCAAAGAGCAAGTATCAAGCCGCCACTGTAAATCGCTTTGTTTCTATCTTCATCATTTTCAGCATTCACGCCGTACATGAAACGAAGGGTTGAAGTTCTTATGTCTAAAAAACCAACTGTTGCAAGCAACATAACAATAGAAATTGTTAATTGGAAATTACCGTAATCTCCAGTTGCTGTATACTTTGAATATAAGAAAGTTGAGCCTGCCATTGATATGCTAGCTAAAATAGTTCCACCTGTATAAATCAATGTCTTTTTAGTTATGCTTCTTTTCTTTTTAGTTTGTTTATGTTTTATCATTATTATCCTATTTCATTCTGCTGGATGATATTGTATATCAAAATTATATTGGTGTAAAACACTTTGCTAATAATTAAATGTTGTATTTGTGTACTTATTCACAAACAAGGTAACAAACCAGCCATCAATAAGTTTCATTATCTTGATAATTACTTAGTTTATGTTATGATGTGTGAAGTATGGATACTGTTATAAAGTAAATTTTAATAATAGAGAAGAGGCAGTTATGAAAGCAGGTTATGATTATTTAATAGTGGGAACTGGATTGTTTGGTTCTGTGTTTGCACATGAGATGATGAAGAAAGGTAAAAGTTGTTTGATGATTGAGAAACGTTCTCACATCGGTGGTAATATATACAGTGAGACTCGTGATGGAATCAACATCCATCTATATGGAGCTCATATATTTCATACATCAAATGAAAAAGTTTGGAAATATATAAATGAATTTACAACATTCAATAATTACATAAACTCTCCAATAGCTAATTATAAAGGTGAGCTCTACAATCTCCCTTTCAATATGAATACATTCTACGCAATGTGGAAAGCTAAAACTCCAGATGAAGTGAAACGTATAATCGATGAACAGAGAAAAGAAATTACAGGAGAGCCTAAGAACTTAGAAGAACAGGCCATCAGCCTCGTTGGACGTGATATCTTTGAAAAACTGATAAAAGGATACACAGAGAAACAGTGGGGTAAGAGCTGCACTGAATTGCCTGCATCTATTATCAAGCGTATTCCTGTTCGCTATACATTTGATAACAATTATTTCAATCATCGCTATCAAGGGATTCCTGAAGGAGGATACCTTCCTATAATTGAAAAGTTAACAGAAGGTGCTGACATCATGTTGAACTGCGATTTCAATGAAGACAGAGAGAAATATAGCAAGTTGGCTAAAAAGGTTCTTTATACAGGACCTCTTGATTCTCTTTATGATTTCAGTGAAGGTCAGCTTGATTATAGATCTGAAAAATTTGATCATAAAAGATATGAAGAAGAGAATCATCAAGGTGTTGCTGTTATCAACTACACAGAAAGAGAGATTCCTTATACAAGAACAATTGAGCACAAACACTTTGAGAAACAAGAAAGTCCTGTAACATGGGTAAGTTATGAATATCCAGTAGATTACAGTGAAACTGGGGAACCATATTATCCTTTACGTGATGAAAAGAATTTGGCTCTTCATGAAAAATACGTTGAAAAAGCGAAAAGTGATGAATCACTTTTGATTGGCGGACGTCTGGCTGAGTACAGTTATTATGATATGGATACCACAATCGATTCTGCTTTAAAACTTGCCGAAAGCGTGGAATAAAAAATATTAAGCTCGTATAAATCAAAACACCTTGCCATTTAATTGACAAGGTGTTTTGGATTTTACAGAGTAAATGTTAAATTATTTTACAACAATATTAACCAATTTACCTGGAACTGCAATTTTCTTGATGATTGTCTTTCCTTCAATCCAAGGCAGTATCTTATCATTGCTCAAAGTTGTTTCAATCATATCTTCTCTGCTGATATCACGTGCAACTTTCACTTTAGCTCTGAGTTTGCCATTGACCTGCATTACAAGTTCAATTTCATCATCGATAGTCAAAGCTTCATCATATGTTGGCCAAGGAGCTCTAAATAAAGAATCATTATGTCCAGCTCTCTGCCATAGCTCTTCACATAGGTGTGGAGTGTAAGGAGCCATCATCAAAATTAAGTCTTCCCATACTTCACGAGGAAGAGTATCAATTTTGTAAAGCTCATTAACAAGAACCATCATCTGAGAGATAGCAGTGTTGAAGTTCAATGTATCTGTATCGCCAGTAACTTTCTTGATTGTCTTGTGAAGTTTCTTAAGAAGATCTTTGGAAGGCTTCTCTTCAGAAATAGTTCTTTCTTCGCCCAATCTCCAAATTCTGTCTAAGAAACGGTATATACCAGACATTCCTGAAGTTGACCAAGGTTTTGAAACCTGTAAAGGTCCCATGAACATTTCATAAACACGCATTGAATCTGCACCGAATTCTTCGATGATTTCATCAGGGTTTATAACATTCTTCAAGCTCTTTGACATCTTAGCAATAACTTTTTCAAGTTTGTTGTCTGTGCCTTTTTCAACACATGTACCATCTGCTAGTTCTTCAACTTCATCAGCAGGTACCAAAGTCTTATCATCTCTTTGATAAGCAAAGCTTGTGATCATTCCTTGGTTTACCAATCTCTTGAAAGGCTCTTTTGTGTTAACAAGACCCAAATCGAATAGAACTTTGTGCCAGAATCTAGCATATAACAAGTGAAGAACTGCATGTTCTGCACCACCTACATATAGATCTACAGGCATCCAGTAATCTTCTTTCTCTTTAGAAACAAATTCTTCTGTATTGAGAGGATCAAGATAACGTAGGTAATACCAACAAGATCCAGCCCATTGAGGCATTGTGTTGGTCTCTCTTTTAGCGTGACCGCCACATACTGGACAGGTTGTATTTACCCAAGAATCGATAGTTGATAATGGGCTCTCGCCTGTTCCGCTTGGTTCATAAGAAGTTACTTCAGGTAATGCGATAGGTAGCTGATCTTCAGGAACAGGTACAACACCACATTTATCACAATGAACTAGAGGAATTGGTTCACCCCAGTATCTCTGTCTTGAGAAGATCCAGTCACGAAGTTTGTAGTTTACAGCTTTATGTCCGCAATCTTTTTCTTCTAACCATGCTAACATCTTTGCAATAGCATCTTCTTTATTTAAATCATTTAAGAATTCTGAATTTACGTGGGTACCATCTTCAGTCCAAGGTTGTTCTTGAACATCAACTTCACTCTTCAATACTTCAGTGATAGGAAGATCAAATTTCTTTGCAAATTCCCAGTCTCTTGAATCATGAGCTGGAACAGCCATGATTGCACCAGTTCCATAACTGATCAATACATAGTCAGCAATCCAGATTGGTATTTTCTTACCACTTACAGGATTGATTGCATAGCTACCAGAGAAAACACCTGTTTTGTCTTTTGCTAAATCTGTTCTTTCCAAATCAGATTTTTCAGCTGTCTTTTTTAGGTATTCTTCTACTGCTGCTTTCTGTGCTGGTTTTGTTAATTGTTCAACCAATGGATGTTCAGGAGCAATAACCATATAGGTTGCACCGAATAAAGTATCACAACGAGTTGTATAAACTTCAAGTTTTTCATCGCCTTCTTCTAAAGAGAAGAATACAGCGGCACCTTCAGATCTTCCAATCCAGTTGCGTTGCATAGCTTTTACACTTTCAGGCCAATCTAGATCATCCAGACCTTCAAGAAGTTTGTCTGCGTATTCAGTTATTTTGAATACCCACTGTCGGATGTTCTTTCTTACTGTTTTTGTTCCACAGCGTTCACATCTTCCATCTTTAACTTCTTCATTGGATAGACCTGTTTTACAGCTAGGGCACCAGTTGATAGGTTTTTCAGATTCATAAGCCAAGCCTTTTTTGTATAACTGTAAGAAAATCCATTGTGTCCATCTGTAGTACTCTACAGAGTGAGTGGATATTTCTCTGTTCCAGTCATAACTGAATCCAAGGCGTTTGATCTGTCTTCTGAAATTTTCAATATTTTTTTCAGTTGTTTCACGAGGATGAGTACCAGTCTTAATAGCATAGTTCTCAGCAGGTAAACCGAAAGAATCGAAACCCATTGGGTGTAAAACATTATAGCCGTTCATTCTTAAGAAACGACAATAAATATCTGTCGCAGTGTAGCCTTCTGGATGTCCTACATGAAGACCAGCACCTGAGGGATATGGAAACATGTCCAATACGTATTTGCGCTGTTCTTTAGTGAATGACGCATCTTCTGTAGTAGCGAAAGTCTGGTTTTCTTCCCAGTATGCTTGCCACTTTTTTTCAATATCATTAAATGGATAATTACTCATAAGATTAATATACATTTGCACTTAAAACTCGTCAACATAAACTTATCATTAGTGCATATATATTCAATAATTATCGACGTTTTGAATTCCTTGTGAAGATTATTTCGTCAATTCTTTTGTCACTCATTTTTTTTATGAGATATTTACCATAAGGATCGGTAATGATTTCATTATCAACAGGAATACAACCGGTGATACTCATTAGGTACGCAGCGATGGTTCCCATCTTCTCCGCTTTTGGGTATTTGATATCCATCTCATCGCAGAACTGAAGGAAAGGTGTCTCACCTTTTATCAGGAATTTATGCTTGTTGTCCTTTATTTTCTGAATGTTCTCACCGTCTGCAAACTCATGTTCATCGTATATCTCACCGATGACCTGTTCTGCTACATCTTCCATTGTTATGATTCCACTGAATCCACCGTATTCATCAAGAACAATCGCCATCTGAAGATTCTTTTTCTTGAATAAGAAGAAGATGTAATCTAGGTGTTTTGTTTCTGGAATGAATATTGGCTTTCTTGCAATTGAAGATAGAGGTTTATCCAAAGTACCTTTCAGTTGGGCATGGAGCAAATCTCTTATCAAGATGATACCTGTTATATTCTCATAATCATCATGGTATATAGGTATTCTTGAATAGTTAGAATTTACAATCTGTTCAAAAGCTTCTCCGATGGTCAGATTATCAGGTAGGGTGAATACATCCTTTCTGTGTGTCATCACTGTTTTAATAGGATTTTCTGAGAAGTGAAGTACCTTCTGTACCAATTCATTCTCATACTCATCTACAATTCCGCCTTCTTTGGCAACATCAACAACTCTCAAAATACCTTCAACTGTAAGATTGTTTTTTGTGTTGCCTCTGAATAGACGACTTATTCCTGTACCTATTGCTTTGATTACCCAAACCAATGGGAAAAGTACAATTGTGAGCCAATAAATAGGATAGGCCATGAAACGTGCTATATCTGAAGAATGAATTATAGCAAGTTGCTTTGGAGTTACCTCTCCGAATATCAAAATGATAAGAGTTAAAACACCTGTACCATAGGCAATCATATCTGATCCAAGGTAGTTTATGCAGAATGTTGTAACAAGAGAGGAGACACTGATATTCACGACATTGTTTCCAATGAGGATTGTAGTCAGCAGTGTGTCTTTATTTTTTGTTAATTTTGCTGCCATTCTAGAACTCTTATTTCTCTCTTCCTCAAGTTCTCTGACCTGAATGATTGAAAGGGAGGTAAAAGCAGTTTCTGTCGATGAAAAAACAGCACTGAATATGATCAATACGAATATAATGATTAATTGTGTTACCATATCGTATCTTCTTTTTTATAAATGTAATTTGTCGCGGGCACATCTAGACCCTTATTTTCTAACGGAACTTCCATATAATTATAATAAGATAATTTTAATTAGTAAGCAATATTAACCTATTCGTTATCCTATAAATATATACACTTCACATAATTAGGATTCTAAAATAGAATCTAATAATTGAGTAATAAATCAAAAAATAATATCTTTTTTTTTAATATATATAAAATATATGAATATAATTAACTCAAAAGAATTATTTCATTTGAGAAATAAATGAATGAAAATCTCTCTGTATAAGCTAAAAAGTAAGAAAAATTGACGAAATTTAGGGATATTCATCAAAAAATTGCGATTATTTATCCAAGTATTTTGGTTTTATAAGCCAGTGGAGTATATAATCAGACCTGTTGATAAAAGTATCAATGCCAATGTATAAGTTCCCATAATATAGAAATCATCAAAGTGTTTTTTATTAGAATAACTATTTCTGGCTATAAAAGAATCACTCAATGTGAAAATGGAAGCTCCAATTGTAAATATTGGATTGCTCATCATGGTACTTGTTGTTATGAAGAGTACCATCAAGATAGAATACATACGCATTGCTAACTTCAATTTTCCTGCAGGTTTTGTGATCTTGAACATTTGATACAGAGGATAGATCATGGCAATTAAGGCGAAAGGAACAAACTTATAGGATTGATGGTTTGCAATGAAGAATACTACAAAGCAGATATGTCCGAGCAAAAAGCTCACAAGACCAATCCCAAACAGCATTGTTTTTGAACTCAATAAAAATGCATCACCTATAAGATATAAACAATAAGCAACAATTATTATGATTTTAGTTGTTTGGTCAAAATTCGTATTTAAGAGAACATAAAGAAGAGCCATAGGAGCAAGTGTCAATTTAATGACACCTGATTCTTTGTTGAGACCCATCTCTCTGGTCCTGATGTT
>JBFHKM010000105.1:0-11073 GCA_041595335.1 Sphaerochaetaceae bacterium | reverse complement strand
ATGAAAGTTCCTCATATTCTGTTGCAGATACTCTCTACGTTATTCTCACACTGTCTCATGGCTTTTAGTTTGGCTCCATATATTGTGCATATGTCTTTCAATTCTTTCAATCAAATTGAAAGATTTGAGGTGAGATGCTTTTACTGCAATGCAAATAAAAAAGGTGGATGGTAAGAGTTATATCTTACCTAAATCCACCTTGTATTTTGTTATGATTTGATAGTGTTGATTGCTATCTTCAGTTTTATGTGATGCAGTACTTAGTACTGAAAAAATGAGATTATGAAGCATATGAATATGATCAAGCTGTAATACATATGAACTTTTGTTGTGTTCCGTATTCCCAAGTTTTTGGCATTTCTGACGCTATCAATAGCTCTTATAGCATAGGGCAGTGTTATGAAACCAGCCAATGAATAAACTGGAAATAGGCCAACCAATACGTAAATCACTGTCAGAACATACACCCCAACTACCAATGATACAAAAAGAGCTATGCTTGCTTTGGCACCAATTCTTACAGTCATGGTTCCCATTGCAAATTTTTGGTCTCTCCTGAAATCTCTCATCTCGTTGCTTATCATGAGTGCTGGAACCAAGAGAGATGTTGGTAGGCTCAGCAAAATTGGAGTCATGGAAAAAGATCCTGCTATTGCATAGTAAGAGCCCAAACTCATCAGAGGTCCCATCAATATGAATGACAGAGGCACTCCAAGTCCTCTTCTTTTGTAAACAAACGGCTCTCCCGTGTATGCATAGGAGCCTATCACACCAATCAATCCAATGACAAGCATCCACATATCAGTTATATAAATTAAGTAAAGTCCGATAAGACTTGCCAACATCAGAGCACCAATGCCGGAAAGAAAAACAAATACATCAAAATAGCTTCTCTCCATCTTCAAGAACGTCATTGTTTTGGTTCCTTGGGGTGGATATTTGAAGCTTCCTTCAAAGAAGTCGTTGATCAGGTTTGCTCCAGCTTGAGATGCAAGACCTGCAATTGTGACTATTATAACAAGAAAGACCATATAAGATGTACTGCGGCCTTCAAAATACCCATTTACATAGGCTGCTATAATTCCGTATGTGGTGGCCGCAAAAGCCAATGTTAGCGAGAACACTCTCATCGCTATCCAATAATTTTTAATTAACGATTTAAAATCTTTCATATATATTTATAGATCCTTCATATTTAGTCAGTAGTATTAAGTTTGTATCATTGCATTACTTTTAGGTCAAGCCTACCAAACTGGTATGAACTGCAATTATTCTCTCTTTCAGCTTGAAATTAGGTGAGATATTTCCTCAAAATATACATCTGTATATCAATGGGTATTTGACAATCTCTCACTTGAACCCAAGTCGCTTTTTGGTGTATTTTTAGATAAAACTTTATTTAATGAGGAAAAGAGATGAAGAAAAAATTAATTACGATTGCATTGATTTTGATCAGTGCTGCAGCACTGTTTGCAAATGGTGTTAAAGAACAGACAAAGTCTTTAAAAGTAGGTCTCATGCCTGCTGTAGATATCGCTCCAATACTATTAGCAGAAAAGAATGGTTATTTTGAGGAGTTAGGTTTGGATGTTGAGCTTCAGATTTATACAGATGCTCAGAACAGACAGACTGCACTGCAGACAAATTCTATTGATGGTGCTATGACTGATGTGGTTGCATTGATTACAAATAATGCAGAAGGTTTTGACTTGAAAGGTGTTTTCTCAACAGATGGTATGTTCCCACTTCTTGTCAATCCAAAGCATGTAGATGATAAAGATATAAAAGTTGGAATGATGGAAATCAGTGTTTCTAACTATCTTGTAGAGCAATATCTTGGTGATGATTACACTTTCGAGAAGGTATACATCAACTCAATCCCAACTCGTTTGCAAGCTATTGCAACTGGAGATGTTGAGAGAGGTCTGATTCCTGAACCTGTTGCATCAATTGGTGAGATGAATGGTTTGGTTAAGGTTGTTTATGATGGAATTCCTGATGAGAGTTTGGATATCATGGCATTCACAGGAAAAGCTATTTCTGAGAAAGCTGATTCAATTGAATTGTTCACAGAGGCTTATAAAAAAGCAGTTGCAGATATTCAAAAAGATCCATCTTTAGCAAGAGATGTTTTGATGGAGAGCATCACAACATTACCACCACAGGTAAGAGATAAAATAACTCTCCCTGAATATAAAGATGCAACCTTGCCTTCAGATGCTTTCATCAATGAATTGATTGATTGGACTGGTAATTTGGTTGGTAAGACATATGAAATCACTCCAGATGAAATTCTAGATAGAAGGTTTGTAAAGTAATGATAAAAATAGAGAGGGCTTCTTTTGATTATGGTCCAACAAACGTTTTCAAAGATTTGAACATAAAAATTGAGCAGACGGACAATATCAGTATCGTTGGTCACAGTGGCTGTGGTAAAACAAGTCTTCTCTACTGCATCAAGGGTCTCAAGGAGCTTTCAGAGGGCTCCATAATTCTAGAGGGAATAACTCAAAAAGATATCGGTATTCTTTTTCAGGAAGATAGACTTCTGCCTTGGAAAACCGTAAAGAAAAATATCTTGTTGGGCTTGGATAAGGATCTACCTGTCCAAAAGTACATAGATATGGTTGGCCTCAAGGGGCACGAAGATAAATATCCATCGCAGTTGAGCGGTGGAGAGAGACAGAGAGTTGCTCTAGCTCGTGTTTTGGTACGACAACCAAAGGTTCTGCTTTTGGATGAGCCAACTGCCAATCTGGATGAATTGACCAAGGAATCCCTTCAAGATAGCATTCTTGAGGTGTCAAATGAGCTTGGTATGAGCTTGATTCTTGTAACTCATCACATAGAAGAAGCTGTTTATATGGGTGATAGAGTGTTCATGTTTGGTGATGAATTCAAAGAGATTGATACCAAAGGAAACGACAGGTTGTCAGAAAAATATTTTAATAACGTAAGAGAAGTGAGACTTGAATTGAAAGGAAGAGGTGATGAATAAAGGTTATTTTTTAAAGGGTGCTTTGATATTGTTGATACCTTGGTACATCATTGCCTTCAGTTTTTCTATGCCAATTGTTCCTTATCCACATCTTGTCCTCAAGGAAGTATTTGTGGAGCTGATGCGTGGCGAGGTCCTGATTCATGTCTTCTACAGTCTCTATAGGGTTCTTTCAGGAATCCTATTGGCTCTTCTTCTTGCAATTCCACTTGGTATTGTTATGGGTTTGAAGGATTCAACCAACAAACTGTTCACTCCCATAATCTATCTGTTTCAACCTGTTCCAAAAATTGCACTTCTTCCAATATTTCTTGTGCTGTTTGGTATTGGTGATTTGAGCAAGATATTGATTGTGTCCATGGTAATATTCTTTCCTGCAGTTCTGATGATCAAAGACAGTGTTGCAGAGATAAACTATCATTATGTGGAGCTATCTAAGGCATATAATTTAACAAAGAGGGAAGTTCTTGTTGATATAATATTTCCAAGCATACTTCCAAGTATTTTCTCAACATTGAGAATTTCTGTTGGCATCAGCCTTTCAGTTCTATTCTTCAGTGAGAACTTTGCAACAGAATATGGAATTGGTTACTACATAATGAACAGCTGGATAATGGTCAACTATCTTCAGATGTACACAGGAATTGTGTTCATAAGTCTTTTGGGTATCTTCTTGTACAGATCTATTGAAATAATAGAGAGAAAGATGATGCCTTGGAAACTTGTAGAACCCAGCAACAGAAGCTGATGGAGCAAAGTTTTTTTAATTTCTTTTTTGCATAAAGATGCCATCGTATCAAAGAGATATGGATGGCATCCTGTTTTTTACTGTGTTTTATTTGTTGAGGTAACCACCATCAACAGGAATGATTGCTCCATCTAGATAATCAGATGCTCTTGATGCAAGAAATATGCAGGGACCCACGCAGTCCTCTCCAGTTCCCCATCTGTGAGCTGGTATTCTATCACTGATCTCTTTGTAGCGAGATTCATCATTTATCAGATTGATGTTCATCTCAGTTGACATGTAGCCAGGAGCTATAGCATTGACATTGATTCCTTTTCCAGCCCATTCATTTGAAAAGGCTTTTGTAATCTGGGCAATTGCACCCTTGCTTGCAGCATAGGCAGATATTGTGTATCCACCAAAGAAGCTGTTCATTGAAGCAAAGTTGATGATCTTGCCATAACCTTTTTTGAGCATCACATTTGCAGCTCTCTGACACAGATCATATGTTGCAGTGAGGTTGAGCTCGAGAACTTCATCAAAGTCTGAGATAGGAAACTCCTCTGCAGGATGTCTTATCTGAATACCTGCACAGTTTATGAGAACATCTATCTCTCCATCCAATAATTTTAGTGCATCATCAAACGCACGAGAGCGATCCTCTCTCACTGATAGATCGCACTCTATGTAAAATGCCTTCCAATTCTTCTCTCTGTATTCTAAGATCTGCTGTTCTGTTTTTGAAGATCGAGAGAGAAGCACAACAGTGCAGCCCTCCTTTAAAAAACCTTCTGCAATAGATCTACCCAGACCTCTAGATGCACCAGTTATCATGACTTTCTTGTTTTTTACATCAAATAAATTCAATTTCAATCTCCTTCTATCAATCTATGCCATTATCTTGAGCATATCCAATGTGACAGTGTTTTCAATTTCCTTCCCATCTAAGAAGTTATCAAATTGCTTGAGCACACAGTCGCTCAGACAATGTACTTCTGAGTGTGCATAACCTGCAATATGAGGAAATAGAAGCACGTTTTTCAACTTTCTTAGCACTCCGTCAAAAGGATATGGCTCGTTGGTTGTGACATCCAGTGCTGCAAATCTCAGAGGTTTTTCACTCAGAGCTCTTGCAAGGTCTTTCTCAACAACCTGTGCTCCACGTCCTGTATTGATGAAGGATGCAGTGTCACTCATGAGAGAGAATAGGGAGTAGTTGAGTATGTTCTCAGTCTCTTTGTTGTTTGCAATGTGGTTGGAAATTACCTGACAGTTTGTGAATATATCCTCAAGAGTTGTCTTCTTTACATTGAGCCTTTTGGCATCTTCATCACTGAGAAATGGATCATAAACAAGAACTTGAACATCAAATGGTTTCAGATATTCAATTACAGTCTGACCAATTCTTCCACAGCCAAGGATTCCAATCTTTGTCTTCTGGTAGAGCCCTGGAAAGTAATCGAAGGTTATCCATCTGGCTTCCATCCAATCATGATCAACGTAGTTGTTCATTGATATGAAAGATCCCTTAGAAAGCTGAATTATGAGGGATAGGGTGAACTGAGCTACAGGCTTTGCCATGGCTCTTGATGCATTGACCACCTTTATTCCTCTCTCTAAGAATGGCTTTGCAAAGTATCTTACCGATCCTGCTGCAAAGAAGATTATCTTTAAATTTGGAAAGTATTCATCAATCTCATCGCCACTCAAAGTGCTCATGTTCCATGTACTGAATACAATCTCACAATCAACAGTGAGAGCTTTGTTCTCACTCAGATTTTGCTTATCAATTATTTTATCATAAAGTGTGACCCTGTCTTTTATCCTTTTTATTCTTTCCTCACCATATACAAATGGTATTTGATCGTGTCTCTCACAAACAAAACATGCTTTCATTTCTTATCCTTTTAATCTCAATATGAGGGAAGATAAATCTTCCCCCATACTTTTATTTTTAAAGCAACATTACATTACTTATATGCTCTATCCCAAGCACTCTGATAAGCTGCAACTACTTCATCCATTCCCATGTTCTTAAGATTCTTCATGTATTGATCAAATTCTTTCTCAATTCTGCTTCCATCAAAAGTCCATTTCTGCATTGTCTCATTTATATAAGTGCTGCAGGTAGGGAACTTCTCATTGATTGTCTTCAATTCTTGCTCTGTGAATCCAAGAGAACCAACCTGAGGTTTGTATGCATTTACCATACCGCTTTTATTGTACTCTTCTGTAGCAATGGCACCAGCCTCACTCATTGCAAATTTTTCATAACTTGCATCGTGAAGATAACCCATAACTTCAGTCTGTCCACCAATCTTTCTCATGGCATCTGTCAACGAACAGTTGGCATTCAAAATCTTGTCAGTGTAACAAGGCTCACCATCAACCATGGTGTAGGTATCGCCTTCAATTCCATAGGTCATAAGAAGTCTACCACGATCTGACCACCAGAAGTCCATGTACTTTATAGCTGAGACTGGATCGCTGCATTTATATCCAAGACCCCATCCAAGACCTTTGACCTTTGTTCTGCAGCAAGACTCCCATCTGATACCATTGGTATCGGCTGGAGGTAGCATTCCAACAAGTTCAAATCCAGGGACAATGTCCTTCATCTTTGTGTTGTAACCACTTGTTGATGGAATCCAATCATGAATCAGGGCACCATTGTCCTCAGCATAAAGAATCTCACGAGCTTTATTTCCACGGGTGAATACCTCTGGATCAATCAGACCCTCTGAGTACCATTTAGCTATCTCTATCATAGCATCTTTGTATTCTGGAGTGTAGGGGCCGTATGCAACCTTTCCATTGAAACTGTGCCAGTAGTTGTTGACTCCCATCAAGTTGAGAAGTCCATTTAGGTAGTACTCTCTTACACCACGAGAGAAATATCCAACTTCATCTTTGACTCCATTTCCATTTGCATCTTCATTTCTAAATGTCAGAAGTGCATCATGAAGTTCATCGACTGTCTGTGGTACCTCAAGTCCAAATTCATCAAGCCAATCTTTTCTTATGAACCATGCCTCTGAAGCTCCCTCCTGATAGATCATTGGAATGAAATATATATTTCCATCACTTGCTGTTATGCAGGCTCTTACATCAGGATTTGCACAGAGATACTCATTGAAATTAGGCGCATATTCCTCAATTAAATCATTCAAAGGAAGAAAAGCTCCTTCTGTTCCATATTTCATCAGATCTGAATTGTTTCCGCCAACAATATCTGGAATATCATGAGATGCAATCATCATGTTGAAAGCTTCAGTACTGCTTGTGGTCAGAGGAGATGCAACACCCTCAAGATAGACTCCAGTCAATTTTCCAGCTTCTTTTGTGATTGTCCATTTATCATTATCCATCACAAAAACATCTCCATAATGGATGTGTGCAGTCAGTGTTATTGGATCTTCGCAGATACAGTAATCGCTTTTTTCAGTTTTCATGGAAGCATCAGATGCAGTATCTTTAGTTCCTTGAGCAAATAGCAGTGTGGAGGATAACAGCAACATCACAACAACACCTAAATTTTTTGTCCTTTTTTTCATTTGGGACCTCCTTTTTTGTTTTTAACATCAACGATGTTCTATCCTTTTACAGATCCAACTGTGATTCCCTTGACGAAATACCTCTGAGCGAAAGGGAACAGTATGAAGATTGGTAAGTTAGATAACACTATAATTGCGTAAATCATTGATTCTCTGGAATAGTCAAAATTGGTTCCTCCACTTACTGAAAACATAACCTGCATCTCAACAATGAGTTTTTTCAGCAGAACTTGCAATGGAAATTTGTGCATATCTTTTAGCAAAATCATAGAATAGAAGTAACCATTCCATCGACTTATAACACAGTACATTCCAATTGCAACAATAACAGGGACCGATACTGGAAGCATTATCTTTGTAAATATCTTCCAATTTGTGAGACCATCGATTCTAGCAGCTTCTTCAAGCTCCACAGGAATTCCTTCATAATATGTTCTCAATATTATGACGTAGAACACATTGACTGCAAAACCAAATATGATACCAAATCTTGTATCCAAAAGATTCAGTGAGTTCATATTGAGGTAGAAGGGGATGAAGCCTGCTTTGAACCACAGAGCGAATGATATAAAAAATCCTATGAAATGACGTCCTATCAGACGTCGTCTTGAAAGTGCATAGGCACCTGGTAGCATGACACAAAGAGATGCGGTGACTCCGAATACTGTATAATAAAGAGTGTTGAGATATGATATTCCAAAATATTCAATCTGTGGAATCATCTTGTAAGCATTGAAATTTATTCCAAGTGGTTTGTATATCACAAGTCCTCTTGAAAGTTGAAAGCCCTCACTTACAGATGCTATGAATGTGTAATAAAGAGGATAGAATACAAATATTGATAGAATCACAAGAAAGATTCTGTTTATTGTGTTGAATATCTTCTCACCTTTTGTTTTTTTTATCATATATCACCTACCAAAGACTTGTTTCAGATACCTTTCTTGATATCTTGTTAGCGCCAATTATTAAAATGAATGAGATCAATGAATTGAGCAGATCTATTGCCGTTGAATAATCATAGCGTCCCTGCTGCATTCCAACTCTGTAAACAAAGCTGCTTATTACATCAGCTGTCTCATAGATGCTTGGATTGTACAGAAGTATTATGGCTTCATAGCTGACATTCAAAATTGATCCAAGCTGAATTAAAAGCATTATTATTATTGTTGGCTTCAGTTCTGGAAGAGTTATGTAGAAAAGCTGTTTCATCTTACCGGCACCATCTACTGTTGCTGCTTCATACAGATCTCCATTTATGGCAGTTAGAGCCGATATGTATATTATTGAATTGTAACCAGTCTCTCTCCAGATGTTCATGATGTAATATATTGGAACAAAATATTTGGGCTCTGCTAGAAAATAAACTGGCTTTGCTCCCATTCTCACCAATATAGAATTGACAACACCACTTGTTGGAGCCAAGAAGTTTACAACCATTGAGCACACAATAACTGTTGATATGAAATGGGGAAGAAAGTTAATTGTCTGTATTCCCTTTCTGAAGTGTCCGTTTTTCAAGTTATCAAGAAGGAGAGCAAATATTATGGGGAGAGGAAAACCAAATACGAGCTGAACTATTCCAAGCACCATTGTATTTTTTATCACCCTGTAAGCATATGGAGAGGAGAAGAACTCTCTGTAATGCTTGAATCCACACCAGGGACTGTCCCATATACCTTTGAAAGGACTGTAATCTTTGAAAGCTATGATCAGACTTGTCATTGGTCTGTAGGTAAAGAATACAAGACAGAGGATTATAGGGACTATCATAAGATACAGATCATAATCATTTCTTAATAACTGCATTGTCTTTTTATTTATCAATCTCTTTTTATTCATAGCATAAGTATTTGAGACAAAGCAGAGACTGTAAATCGTTACTTTTTATGTTCTGACTGACAATTATTAATCTAACCATCCATATATCGACATTTTTTAATAATCGAGAGGAAGATGTTAATTTTTTCCTATAGGGGATTTTAAAATGTGTGCTATAATTTATAAATATAAATACAGTTTTAAATAATAATCAATTCTAAAGGGAGAGTTAGGAGGATGCAGAGGAAACATGCAGTATTTCATTATCAAAAATTACTTATAATTTGTTTCGTTGCATTGGCCTGTGCAGCCATATCTCTGACTTCATTGACTTTCTATCTTTCAGATGCAAAGCAGAATCTCATATCAAAATCTATATTTCAGAAAAATGAACTGGAGTCAGCAATCAATGATAGTGAGAACATGTTTGGCACAGCAACATCACTTATGAATCAATTCTTTCAAAACAATCTTGATGAGATAATATCCTTCTTTGTTGAGAAGAATCAGAATCCTCAAGCAAAGCTAAATTTGATAAATGATCTGTATAACACTCAGAGCAATTTCTTAAAAGAAGGTCTGTCCATATCCTTTCTAGATCTAGATAGCGGAATATTTTACACACCGATTGGAATAATGAGTGCAGAGGATGTATTTCTTGCAAATGACTTTGATCTGAAATTGATGGATCAAATCCTTGCAATTACATACAGCAGCGACCCATTATATCTTGTAAGTGATACAAATCGCATGATGGTCCTCAGACCATGGTCAAATTCAACACAGAACAACAAGTTGATTGAGATATACATCTTCAATCTATCTAAGATAAAGATACCGAAGTACAACTTTGAAGACTGCTCTCTGTTCATTTCTGAGAACAGCAATCAGCTTTTTTATCTCGGAAATGAAGAAGATGTGAGTTTGGCTGATGTCTTGAAGCAGGAGAAGTTGAATATAAAAACCATTGAATCTATCTATTTTGATATAGAATATACAATTGCATATCCTCAGAGAGATGATTCTTTGATATACAGCAGTATTTTTTATAAATACATCATGCCAACCCTCATACTTCTCATAACTGCATCTCTCATAATGCTTCTTTTCACAATCCTATATCGTCCAATTCGTCATCTGTACTCATCGTGTTTGGATATTTCAGGAGATAGAAATGATGGAAATGAGATAGAGATGGTCTCAAACACCTTAAGTGATATGCACGATACCATTGAGGAGCTTCAGGAGAGAGAGAGCAGCAATTCTGAATTGCTCAGAAAGAAGAGAATAAAAGATCTGCTTCTTGGACTGTGCAATCTAAATGAGATTGATGGTCTATCAAGCAGCTTGAATCTTCCTCTTTTAAAAGGTCATGGCAGCATAATAATAATAGACAGAGTTGAAAGTGATGATCAAAGTGTGTTTGAAACTGCAAAGAAGTCAGAGTTGATTTACTCGCTTCTTGAAAAGAACTCCAAAAAACTTGATTGCCAGCAGTTGGATTGTGCAATACAGCTCATCTCTTTGAACAGAATTTGCATAATGAGCGCAATCGTTGATGAGAGAGTTCTCTCTAGAGTTGTTAGGTGTTTGAAGAATAAAATTGAGTCCTGCATTGAAGAGGAGATAATGCTTGCAATATGCATATTGAAAGAGAATGAAACAATTCCTGAGGCCTATGATAGAGTGATAAATATAATCAACTCAAATCATCAGAAATACAACATAATGATTGATAGAGACGAAAGTACTGTAAATGATCTCATCTACAGTCTTGAAACAGAGAGACAGCTCATGCTTGTTCTTCAAGAATGCGATTTCAAGGCAATTGAAGCTCTATCCATTCATATAATAAATCAGAATTTGAAATCGAATGTACCAAAGTCTAGAATAGCACAGGCTCTCTACATAACTTCATTGAGAGTCATACAGGACAGCAAAATAGAGAAAGATTATGAATCATATTTTATTTT
>JBFHKM010000104.1:0-11164 GCA_041595335.1 Sphaerochaetaceae bacterium | reverse complement strand
GAATATCACAACTTGTGTATTCGACAGAAATGGCTACCTCTATCATGGTATCGTGAAGAGCATCGCTGATGGCGCCCGCAGTGCTGGCGTTAAGTTCTAGGGGGACACCATGGATAGATCAAGAAAAGAAGATAGAAACGACGGATACGTTGAAAAGCTTATTAAGCTCAATCGTGTTTCCAAAGTAGTTAAGGGTGGTAGAAGATATTCATTCTCAGCTCTTGTTGTTGTTGGAGATCAAAAGGGTAAAGTAGGTTATGGTTTTGGTAAAGCTAATGACGTTACAGATGCAATTCGTAAAGCTGTAGATCGTGCTAAAGAAAGCATGATTGTAGTTCCAATGAAGAATGGTACAATTCCTCATGAATGCATTGGTAATTTCAAGAGTGCTAGCGTACTCATTAGACCAGCAGTTCCTGGTACTGGTGTAATCGCTGGTGGTGCTGTAAGAGCTTTATGTGACGCCGCTGGTATCACTGATATCTTAGGCAAATCATTAGGTTCCAAGAATACTGTAAATACTGTAAAAGCTGCTTTTGACGCTTTCGAGCACTTATTTGATGCTCGTGTTATAGCTAAGAACAGAGGAAAATCTCTAAAAGAGATGTGGGGTTAATATGGCTGATAAAAAACTAAAAGTTACATTAACTGGCAGTGTTGTTGGATGTATTCCTAAACAACGTAAAACTGTTAAAGCTCTCGGTTTCGGTAAAAGAAACAGCAGTGTGATTATTGACAATACTCCCGACATGCTCGGAATGGTAAATGTTATTAGTCACCTTGTTAAAGTCGAGGAGATGTAATAATGGCAAATTTAGGACAAATTAAAGCACCTTATGGTGCAAATACAAAGAAAACTATCGTTGGACGTGGTGCCTCTTCTAAGGGTCGCGCTAGTGGTAGAGGTCATGATGGTCAAAACTCCCGTTCAGGTGGTGGAACTCGTCTTGGCTTCGAAGGCGGTCAGATGCCTTTGTATCGCCGTTTAGCACGTAGAGGATTTTCAAACTATCCTTTCAAGAAAGAATATCAAGTTGTTTCTTTGAGTGCTATTAGTGCTAATTTTGAAGATGGTGCAATAGTAAATATTGATTCTCTAAAGAAAGCTAACCTAGTTTCAGGACATGATGCTGCAGCTAAGGTTCTTTCTAATGGTGATATCACTAAAAAAGTTATTATTGAAGGATTAAAAGTCTCAGCATCAGCAGTTGAAAAAATTGTTGCAGCTGGCGGTGAGATTAGATAACAAAAATAAGAAAAGGTAAGCGTTATGGCAAACTCCCTTGTGGACATGATGAGAATCAAAGAATTAAGAAAGAAAATATTAATTACTTTTCTTCTACTATTTATTAGTAGAGTTGGAGCAGTAGTTCCTATTCCTGGTATTGATGTTCAAGTTCTTCAGCAGTATTTTCTTTCACAGAGTAGCTCATCTAATTTTGGTTTTACAGAATATTTGAACTTCTTTTCGGGCGGGGCGTTCTCTAATTTCTCGCTATTTATGCTAGGTGTTATGCCTTATATCAGTATGCAGATCATTCTGCAGTTGCTGATGATAGTCGTACCTAGTTTGAGAAAATTAGCACAGGACCCTCACGGGGCTAAGAAAATACAGCAGTATACTAGATATGGTACAATTGTTGTTTGTTTGATTCAGTCCTATGTTATCACAATCTACGCAAACTCGATTCCTGGTGTAATGACCATGGGTCGTGTACCGTTTACTTTAATAGCAATGCTAGCTGTAACAGCAGGTAGTATGTTCTTAGTATGGCTAGGTAATAAAATTACTCAGTTTGGTATTGGTAATGGTATCAGCTTATTGATCTTCGCTGGTATCGTTGCAAGAATTCCATCCGCTATTGTAACTCTATTTAAGGGTGTTAGCGATGGTACATTCAATGCAATATCAATCTTGGTTGTTGCAGCAATGTTCGTCATTGTTGTTGCCCTAGTCGTATATGAAGAATCCGGTGAAAGAAAGATTCCTGTAAACTATGCAAAGAGAGTAGTTGGTAGAAAGATGTATGGCTCACAAAGCACATATATCCCTATCAAACTAAACCCTAGCAATGTTATACCAGTAATCTTCGCATCAGCTTTGCTGAGTTTCCCACTTCAGATTGCTTCTAGTTTAGGAGCAGAGGTGAGTTGGTTAGCATCGTTTGCAAACTGGTTAAGTCCACAGGGCGCCCCCTACATGATAATCTATGCCCTGTTAATTATTGGTTTCGCATTTTTCTATACTCAGGTTACAATGAATCCTGTGGAAATGGCTAAGCAGATCCGTGAAAACGGCGGTTCCGTTCCTGGTGTCAGGAGCGAAAAACTAGAGGAATACCTCACAAAAGTTATAAACCGTATCGTTCTTCCTGGTTCTATATTCTTAGCTGCTATCGCATTGATTCCAACTATAGTACAGAAATTCTTCAGTTTCCCATCATCAGTAGCAATGTTGTTTGGTGGTACCTCACTAATTATTATGGTAGGAGTAGATCTCGATACCATGAGACAAGTTGAGGGTGTTATGAAGATGCATCACCAAGATGGTATCTTTAGCCAAGTTAAAGCAAGAAAATAATAGGAGCTTAACATGAAAGTCAGAGCAAGTGTCAAACCAATTTGTGACAAATGCAAGGTAATCAGAAGAAATGGGGTTGTTCGCATAATTTGTGAAAATCCTAAGCATAAGCAGAGACAGAAGTAAGGTTCGGCGAAAGCCACCTCTCTAGAAATATTTTAGGAGGCCATTCATGGCAAGAATAGCAGGTATTGACTTGCCGAACAAAGCTGTTAAGATCGCATTAACGTATCTATATGGCATCGGTAATGTCTCAGCGGTTGAAATTTGTGAAAAAACAAAGATCGATCCAAATGTAAGAATGAATACTCTTTCTAACGACGAACTAACAGTTCTTCGTCAAGAAATTGAAGAAAATTATAAGGTTGAAGGCCGTCTTCGTACAGAAACTGCCTTGAACATAAAGCGCCTTATGGACATCGGTTGTTATCGCGGCCTTCGTCACAGAAAGGGCTTACCAGTACGTGGTCAGAAGACTAAAACTAATGCTAGAACACGTAAGGGTAAGAAAAAGACCGTCGCTGGTAAGAAGAAATAAGGAGTAGATAAATGGCTACAGCAAAACGTAAAGCTAAAAAGACAGTCTATGAAGGTAATGTTTACATTCAGGCTACTTTTAATAACACTATCGTAACCCTTACAGACCTAGAAGGTAATGCCATCTCTTGGGCATCTGCTGGTGGTTTGGGATTCCGTGGTGCAAAAAAATCAACTCCATATGCTGCTCAGACAACTTGTGAAACAGCTGCTAAGAAGGCTATGGATTATGGTCTTCGTGAAGTACATGTTTACGTCAAGGGTCCAGGTGTTGGTCGTGAAAGTGCAATCCGTGCTTTGGGTGTATTAGGACTAAAGGTTCGTTCCATTCGTGACGTAACTCCTATTCCTCACAACGGTTGTCGTCCTCGTAAGACACGTAGAGTATAATTTTATGGGGCATTTCCAAGGTAAATCTTGGGATGCTATTAATTTTAAGGATGGCTCCTTGTGAGCCTCCTGCGCCAAAACAATAGACAGATGATTATTAATCATTTGTTGTATTCCAGACTTTAAGGAGTAACCATGGCACGCAAAAACCTCTTGAAGGGTTTTAAAAAACCCAAGGGAACAAATTTTGAGCATAATGCGGTAGAAGCTAATTATGGTAAATTCACTGCATATCCATTTGAACGTGGATTCGGTACAACTATCGGAAATACGCTCAGAAGAGTTCTTTTATCTTCAATCCAAGGTTATGCAGTAACTGCTGTAAAGTTCACTAGCTTCAATGAAGAAGGTGTACCTCACTTAATTTCAAGCGAATTTGATCAACTTCCAGGTGTTGTAGAAGATATTGCAGATATCATCGCATCATTGAAAAAGTTGCAGATAAAGATGCCTGAAGATTGTGAAAGCGTTAACCTTTTGATTGAATGCAAAGGACCAGGAGTAATTACTGGTGCGAACTTTGAACGCGGACAGGTAGAGATCACAAATAAGGATCTTGTACTCTTCACAATGATGGATGATGCAAATATTGAGATGGAAGTTCAAATTGACTTAGGTCGTGGTTATGTACCATCTGAAGTTAATGAGAATTATATTGAGGAAGTTGGTACTATTGCTATCGACGCTTTCTTCAGTCCTGTAACTCGTGTTAAATATTCTATTGAACCAACTCGTGTAGGTTATAGAAGTGACTATGATAAGTTAATTCTAGAAATTTATACTGATGGAACAATCGCTCCTGTTAATGCATTAGCTGAAGCTGCTAAAATTGCGAAGGATCATTTCTCCGTATTTATCAACTTCGACGAAGCTTTAATCAGCAGTGAAGAAGAAATTGACGAGGAAGAGGAAAAAGTAAGAAAGATTCTTAATACCTCAGTTGAAGAATTAGAACTAACTGTTCGTTCTAGCAACTGTCTTAAGAATGCAAATATCCGAACTATTGGCGATTTAACTAAAAAAACTGAAGACGAAATTGCTAAAACTAGGAATTTCGGTAAGAAGTCACTTGCAGAGATCAAAGACAAACTTAAAGAGTGGAATCTTAGCCTCGGCATGACTGATTATAGTGTTCTAAAAAACACTGTGAACGTACCTGGTAATAAGGAAGAAGAAGATGAATCATAGAATTGGTTTCAACCCGTTAAGCAGAACCTCTGCAGAACGAAGCGCTTTATTGCAAGGCTTAGTAACCTCTCTTTTCAGATATGAAAGAATTGAGACTACAAAAGCTAAAGCTCTTGAAGCACGTAAAATGGCAGAGAAGATGATCACTCGTGCAAAAACAGATAGTGTTCATAATCGTCGTATTGTAGATAAGAACCTTAAGGATGAAGCTGTCCTTAACAAACTATTTACAGAAATTGCTCCAGCAAACGCTGACCGTAATGGTGGATATACTCGTATTTTAAAAATTGGATATCGTAATGGTGATGCTGCAGAAATGTGTATTCTTGAATTAGTTGAAAAAACAACTAAAGAAGAGAAGACCGACAAATAAGCATTGGTTTAATTACCATGCCGCATATAAGATGGAGTTTGATAAAGCCTCCCAATCTTAGATGCAAAAAGCAAAATGTCTCATTTTGAGGCTTAGCCGCTGCCCTTTGGGTGGCGGTTTTACTGTGCCCAAAATATGATTAAACTTGACAATATACCATTTGTTCCGTAGAATTGAAAAATATTACAACATAGGAGAATTTTAATATAATGATTAAAATTTTAATAGAACTCCTTCTTGTTGTTCTTGGTGCGGCGCTAGGTTTTACTTTGCGCTGGCTGTATTCGAAATTTAAACTGACTTCTGCAGAACAAAAGGCCCAAAGGCTCATGAGTGAAGCAGAGAAAGATGCTGAAGCAAGAGGTAAGGAACTTATACTTGAAACTAGAGACAAACTGTTGAGTGAACAACAGCAAGTCGAAAAGGAAGCAAGAGAAAGACGAAGCGAATTGCAACGTTCTGAGCGACGTAATCTTCAAAAAGAAGAAAACTTAGAAAGAAAACAGTCTGAACTAGATGCTATTAAGAATCAACTTGAAGACAGAACAAAGGTTATTGGGAAAAGAGAGGAACTCTTAAAAGAGAAAGAAAATTCTATTCTTTCGGAATTAGAGAAAATAGCTCACATGAGCCAAGAAGAAGCTAAAGATACTATAATTGATATGCTTCAGAATGAGGCGAAAAGAGATTCTCAAGTATTAATAAATAAAATCGAACAAGAAGCACAATTAAAAGCTGACAAAGTTGCCCGTGATATTATTTTAACATCAATACAAAGAATGGCAACCGAAGTTAGTGGTGATGCAACAATCACATCAGTAAGTCTACCTGGCGATGAAATGAAGGGAAGAATTATTGGACGTGAGGGACGTAACATCAGAACACTTGAAACACTTACTGGTGTAGATATCATCATTGATGATACTCCAGAAGCTGTAGTTATTTCTTGTTTTGATCCAGTTAGAAAAGAGATCGCAAGAGTGGCTCTTGAGAGATTGGTCCAAGATGGAAGAATTCATCCATCCAGAATAGAAGAAGTAGTAAATAAAGTCGCTAAAGAAGTTAATAGAACAATTGCTGATGAAGGTGAGAAACTTGTATTTGATATGGGTATTCACAACATGAGTCAGGAAATGATCAGAGCTTTAGGCAGATTGTACTTCAGAACAAGTTATGGTCAGAATGTTTTGAACCATAGCCGTGAAGTTGCAATTCTTTCAGGAATGATTGCCAGTGAGATTGGTGCAGACCCTGAAATTGCTAAGAGAGCTGGTCTTCTTCATGATATTGGTAAAGGTATTGAAACCGAGAGTGATGCTAACCATGCAGAACTTGGTGCAGAACATGCCAAACGTCTTGGTGAGAGTCCTGTAATTGTAAATGCAATTCTTGCTCACCACAATGATGTTGAACCAAAATCTGCAGAAGCTATTATTGTACAGATTGCTGATGCAATCAGCGCAGCTCGTCCAGGTGCTCGTCGTGAGACATTAGACAATTACATAAAGAGACTTGAAAGTCTTGAAACAATTGCTACAAGTTTTGATGGCGTAGATAAAGCATTTGCCGTACAAGCTGGTAGAGAACTTAGAATATTAGTTAATAATAATACAGTTAATGATGATGAAGCTAAGGAGATGGCTAAGGGCGTTGCCTCAAGAATTGAAGCCGAACTTAGATACCCTGGTAGAATCAAAGTTACAATTATTAGAGAAACGCGTATTACAGAATACGCTAGATAATGTAGAGGGGGTGTTGAACCCCCTTTTATATTGTTATATAGGAAAATAACGTGGGAAACAGTATTACAGCCTTGATGCTAGGTGATGTTTGCGGACAACCTGGAATGAGAGCTCTATTCATGGGGCTAGGGCAATTGATTAAAGAAACTAGGGCTGATGTGGTCATTGTCAATGGAGAGAATGCTGCAAATGGTTTTGGATTGAATGAAGAAGAGAAAAATCAGATTTTCTCACTTGGTGTTGATGTAATTACAAGTGGTAACCACATCTGGCAGCAAGAGGACCTTTATAATTCTTTAAATAATGATCATAGACTTCTACGTCCTTTAAATTATCCAAGCGGAACCATGGGACATGGTTCTACAATCATTGAGAAGAAAGGCATAAACATTGGTGTTATAAATGCACAGGGAAGAATTTCTCTTCCTCAAACAGATGATCCTTTCAGAAGTGTGGATGAAGAAGTAAGAAAATTAAAAAATAAAACAGATATAATACTTGTTGATATGCATGCAGAGAACCATGAAGAGAAGAAGGCAATGGCTATGTACCTTGATGGTAAGATAAGTGTGCTTGTTGGAACTCATACTCATGTTCAAACTGCAGATGAGATGATCTTGCCTAAGGGCACAGGTTACATAACAGACTTGGGACTCACAGGACCAAGTGACAGTGTGATAGGATCAGATCCAGCTATCTCAATAAAGAAGCAGCTGACTCAGATGCCAATAAGAACACAGATACACAATACAGCTCCCGTGATCAACGGAATCAAAGCTAAGATTGATGTTAAAAATGGTAAGTGTCTGTCCATTGAAAGAATCAACAAAAAGTTGATGGTTTGATATGGCTAAGAAAATACCTCTATTATTGAAATTGATTCAGGATTATCCTGAATATACAAAAGATCAGCTTACAGCTTTTGTGATATGTAAGAATGTAAAAGTAAACGGTGAGCTTCTGTCTCTTCCTAAAGAGAAAGTTGACAGTGAGAGTGATATCTCCTTCACCTTTGATAAGTTTGTCTCTCGTGGTGGCTACAAATTGGAAGCTGCTCTTGAAGCATTCGATATCGATGTCACAGATAAAGTCATGCTTGATGCTGGATCCTCCACTGGAGGTTTCACTGACTGTCTTCTACAACACGGAGCAAAGAATGTTCACAGTGTTGATGTGGGATACAATCAGCTTGATTGGAAGATGAGAACTGATGAGAGAGTTATTGTTCATGAAAAACAGAACATAATGAATCTTAAGGAACTCGATCCTCCTGCAAGTGGTGCTGTGTGTGATCTCTCTTTCAGATCAATATCTGGAGCTGCATCTCATGTTTTGGATTTGAGTGGCAACAATTTCTTGCTGTGCCTTATAAAACCTCAATTTGAGATTCCAAGATGGCAGCAGGATTTCTCAGGTGTTGTTAAATCTAAAGAGCTGCTCAAAGATATAATGATGCATGTATATGAGATCTTGAGTGAGGACAACATAGGAATTCAAGGATTGATCTTGAGTCCCATAAAAGGTAGGAAGGGGAATACTGAATTTCTTTCTTATTTGACTCCTCAAAAAGGATTGAATGAAGAGGACTATTCTGATCTCTGTGATGAGCTCATTGGCAGTATCGACAAAGAAAAATAAATAATTAAGTAAATTCCTATAGGACATATAGTAATTATAATTAAAACATTATATGGTGTTTTCATGCTAACAAAAAAGAAACTTTTTAAACTCTGGCTTCCACTTGCAATAATGTGGGTGGTAATGGCTTTAGAGCAACCTATGGTAACCAGTGCCATTTCAAGACTTCCAGATGCAGTAAATCAACTTGCTGCCTTTGGTTTTTCCTTTGCCATCGCACTTTTAATTGAAGGACCAGTGATCCAGATGTTGAGTGCTGGTACAGCAATTACCAATTCTGTTGCCTCATATAAGAAATTATTGAACATTCAAAGATTCATTGCGATAGTCACAACGTCTATCCATATAATATTGAGTATCACTCCAGTATTTAGATTCATGGCTGTTAAAGTGATGAATCTTCCTGAGGAATTGGTAACTCCAGCTCATCATGCCTTTGTCGTTCTAATTCCTTGGGCTGCAACAATTGGTTACAGAAGATTGTGGCAAGGTGTCATGATAAAACATGGAAGAAGTAATTATGTTCCGATTGTAATGTACATTAGAATCGCTCTGGCTGCAGTTGTTCTTGGACTGGGAATTCTATTCAAACCATTTGGTGGAGCGCTTCTAGGTGGCATCACACTGTCTCTGGGCGTAATCTCAGGTATGGTAAGTGCTTATATCTTTGCAAAACCTTGTTTGGATGCATTACCTAAGACAGCAGAAGATGATATCTCAAGAAAACAGATGATTGCTTTCTATATTCCGCTTGCTATAACATCAATTATAAATCTTGGTGTCAGACCTCTGTTGAATATCGGTATTGTAAGAGGAACATTCCCAGTAGAGTCTCTTGCTCTCTGGCCAGTTGTGCTTGCTTACATCTTCCTTTACACATCTATTGCTCAATCTTTGCAGGAAATTATCATTGCAGAGTACAGCAAGAAAAATCTTAAAGTCATAAAGAGCTTTGTTAATACTGTTGCAGTGGTTATTGTATCAGCATACATATTGATATATGCAATCAAACCTCTGTGGCAATTATGGTTTGTTAAGATCTCAAACGCTCCAACAGAACTGCTTGGATATCTTCCTGCAGCACTGGCTATATTTATATTCATGCCTTTCATATCTGCAAAGATATCATGGTTCAGAGCTATATTGGTAGCCGAAAGAGAGACAACAAGTTTGACTTATGCAGTGTTTGTTAACATTGGTACTCTCATGTCAGTCATCTACATACTGCCTTACTTTGTTGAGATACCTGGTGTTTACCTTGCATCAATTGCATATCTTGCATCATATCTATTTGAATCATTGTTCCTGTTCTACAGATCAAGAAAGTTGAAGATAGGTATCACAAAAGATATTGTTCAATAAAAGAAATCTATTAAAATTAAATATTCAAACACATGTTAAAAACAGGAACGAAAGTTTCTGTTTTTTACTATAAAAGATTTATTGTTGACTTAATAAGTTGCTTTAAGCAATAATAAAATTAAAAGAGGACCATATGGATATAATAGAAAAAATTGAATTAGAAAAGAACAATCAAAGTAAAATACGAACAAAAATTTCTAATTTTATAATTTCTGATCCAATCTTATGTAGTTTTTATTCTTTAAAAGAATTGTCTGTGGCATTGAATGTAAGTGAAGCTACCATTCTAAGTTACTGTAAAAGTTTGGGAATAGACAAATTTGTAGAATTGAAAAAACAGTTGCAGCAATATATTATGAAAAATTATTCCTCTAAGGAAAGATTTTCGTTTATATCTAAAAGAAACAACACTTCAGATGAACTTTATTCTAGAATAATTCAGGAAGAAAAAATTGCATTTAATTCGACTGTTAATAACAATAGTTTATTAGACATTGAAGATTTTGTTAAATATATAAAGCAAGTAGAAAAAATCTATATAATCAGTCATGATTTTACAGATATTGCAGGAAGGTATTTGCAGAAGAGAATTTCAAGCTTTAATAGTAATGTAATAATAGTCAATCCTTTTGATATTCAAGATATAAATAAGCATTTAAATGATGATTGTGATACTTCAAAAGTAGTTATAGCAATTACTATTTTTCCCTATGGACCAACAACCCTTGCATTCAGTGACTTAGCTAAAAAAAAGAATATCCCTATAATCAGTATTACAGACAGCAAGGATTCTCCAATTTGTGAATTATCTGATTCAACTCTTTTTTGTAAATCCAGTATTATGGGAGTTACGAATACTCTTGTCACTCTTCTACTTCTTATTGATATAATTGCTATAACATTAAATAATAATAGTAATGATACGTATTCTGAAATCAAATTAAAAAATTATATCTCTACACATTCTGAAGAATATACGAAATTAATAGTTAAGTATTCTGATAAATCACATGATAAATAACTTTAAATCCATGAGCTTTTTATAGCTTCTTCTGTTTTTTTATAATGATAATTTTAAAATTAACCTTCCAAAGAAAATTAGGAAGGATTTTTTTTATAAAAAAATGCATATAAATTGCATTAATATGCGTAAGATGTATTTTTATTTAATTTTTGCTTGACAAATCTTTTTTAAGTATTTACTGTAAATTATCTGATGAATATCATATTTGGAGAGAGATTATGTGTATTTATTGGAAAAAATATATTAAATACTGAAAAAAGAGGTAAGACTTATGAAGAAAATGTTGATTTTTTGTTCGTTAATTGTTGTTGCAATGATGGGTGTCTATG
>JBFHKM010000103.1:0-11254 GCA_041595335.1 Sphaerochaetaceae bacterium | reverse complement strand
GTGAGTAAGTTCTCTGATTGTCACTTACATAAGCATCAACTGTTGTTGTTGGTACATCTTCATCATATTGAAGTGATGTTGTTGAAGCTTCATCAGAATCCCAGTAGTTACCATTTACATCAACCTGTCTGTATACCACATCCTGAGGATCATCTTGCAGGTAATAATCTACAGTAGGAAATACTTCTGATGTATCATCTGAAGCTGTGAGGTGATTGTCTGTTGAGAATGCTCTTCTCAAAACAAATGTATAGTAACCATCAGTTGGAACTTCTGTTGTATCATAGGTGAACTGCTGTGTCAGTGTACCATCTACGGTGCCAGTCAATGTTGTATCCAATGTCACAGAAGGTTCCATTGATTGCACTGTTGTCTTTGTTTCTTTGGAATCTGCATCCTTAAGATTGAAAGCCAATTTATAGGTCTGCTCTGCTTCATCTACATATACAGGAACTGTAACATCAGTAGTATCTTCACTGAATGTGTATGTTGGATACTCTCCTTCATAATCAGCATATTCAATGTAGGTACCATCTTTTGTGCACTGCCAATAGCTTCTTGAATCAGAATCACCATTATCCAAAACAACGTCAATAGATGGATAGATTCTATCTGTTGTATATGTTGCATTTGAAGCATCCCATTTATATTTATCAACTACAAAGGAATAAACCAATGATGTTGTTGTGGTTGATGCAGCTGTGATTGAAGATGTTGTTGTTGTGGTTGGAAGAGATGTCCAAGTTGTACTTGTGATGTCCTCTCCGCCTTTGGTTATTGCGTCATCAGAACCATCTGCATTAGATATTTTGAAGGTCACTTTTGGTGATACTGTTGTCAAAGCAATATCACTGTTTTGATCAGCAAAATCTTTGAGATCCAAAGTAACGCTGTAAGTCACCATGTTCTCATTGTAAGGAAGAGTCTCACTTATGTTCTGAGCACTGTCACTCAGAAGAGAATAAGATGTATCATCAAAGATCATTCCAAAATCTTGGTGATATACTGCAACATGGAATTCCTCTCTGTCTCCATCTGAGCCAAACAAAGGAGATGTTGTGCTCCACATTGTTGCGATTGAGAAACCACCAGTTGCATTGGAAGTTGTTGATAAAATTGTCTTGCTATCTGTTGGCAAGATATCGGCAGTTGTGGAAGCAGATTTTGATTCATCACTTCTTTCCCACTTTGATTCATAGGTCTCAAATTCTGTTTCATCAAAGAAAACATAAACAGTTGCTCCAGATAATGTTGAGCTCTCATCACTTGTACCATTTGCCTTGGTCTCATATTTTACTGTACCACTTACAGTACCAGAGAACACACTGCTGCATCCTATGACTGTAAGACTGATAAGAATTGTGCTCATGAGAGCAATTCCTATATTTCTAATATTTCTTTTCATCATTTTTTTCCTTATATTCATTTTATATCTCGTCATCATCACTGTTATCTTCAATCAGGGAACCATCCATATTCAAACCAGGTAGACCTGTTTCAAATCTGTAGTCTGTTCCATCCCTGAGAGCTTTCTTCTCTTTCTTGAATAGAACCAGACGTTCGGTTACATAATAGACAGTTGGAACAACGAACAGTGTCAGCAATGTTGAGGTGAACAGACCTCCGGCAATAGCTTGACCTAAAGGAGCGTAAAGCTCTGAACCCTCACCATGAGAGAATGCCATTGGGATGACACCCAACATAGTCGATAAACTTGTCATCAAGATAGGTCTCAAACGTGATGCAGATCCTCTTACAACAACAGCTTTTAAGTTATCTACAGTCTCAGGAAGTGCTGCCCTTTTTGTATTGAAGTAGTCAATGAGGATGATACCATTGTTAACTACGATACCTCCAAGCGACAGAAGTCCAAATACAGCAATCATTGAGATTGTTGAGCCAAAGGCCATCAATCCTAAAATAACACCAATCAAACAGAATGGGATTGTAAACATAACTATCAATGGTTGTTTGAACTTTTCAAACTGCAGTACCATTACTGTGTAAACAAGGAAGAATGCTATGATGATAGCTGTCAACATAGGTCTGATTGTTTTGCTGATTAAATCCATGATACCACCAGGTTGTGTTGTAATTCCGTCAGCTAATGGATTATCTTTCAGATACCTGTTTACATGGGTATTGATGATAGAAGCATCTTCACTGATCAGTTTTGCACTTACTGTGACGGTTTTCTTTCTGTCGGTATGATTGATTGTTGATATAGACTGCTTTACATTTATATCTCCAAGGTTGGCGAAACTTACATTCTCACCAGCTGCAGTTACAATCTGCATCTTAGCAACGCTATCAGGAGTTATAGGATTATCAGTCATATCACTTGTAATTCTGATATCATACTGCTCACCATTCTCACTGTGGAATTTGCCTGAATCCAGACCACTGAATAATATTATTGATGTTATACCAGCCTCATATGAGTTGGCACCCACACTGCTTAAAAAGTCATGATTCATATCCAGCTGCAATGTTGATGAATTGTAATCTGTGTTGATAGATGTTGATACAACTGATGCATCACTCTTCATCTCAGTTTCCAATCTTTCAGCTTCGCTGTAGAGTAGATCCATATCATCACCAGCTAGGGTGATACCATAACCACCACCACCTGAAACGTATCCAAGCAATTGGTCGAAACCACCATTTGTAACAGTTACAGTGCAATCTGGTATATTTGCTGATAGATCCTTCTGTAGAAGCAAGATTATCTCATGGATATCTCTTTTTCTATCAATCTTATCTGTCAAAAGAACATGTAAATCTGCTTTGTTTGCAATGTTTGGACTCAGAGGCTGTCCATCATTACCACTGTAAACGATGTAAGAATCAATCTCAGGAATCTCATCTTTAACTCTATCCATTGCTTTCAATGTTTTTGCTCTTGTTTGATCCAGTGAATAACCCTGTGGGTATTCAAGTTCAATATCGAAGCTGTTCATATCAACAGAAGGAAGGTATGTGAAACCTAATGTCTTAACAACAAACAATGTTACAAGCAATACAGAACAAGCAAGGAGTATCACATAACGATGTGTGCTCATGCTCCATTTCAAAGCTGATCTATAACCTTTTTCAACTTTTTCCATGAATTTATCAAAAGCTCTCTGCTTTGCTTCAGGTTTCTTCTCTTTCAAAATGTGCTTCATCAAGTAAGGAACGATTATAACAGCTGCTACAAATGAGCCAGATATTGCTAAAATCAATACCAATGAAACATCGTGCAGAACCTGTCCAAGCAATCCTTGAAGAAATAGAATTGGAACATATACAACGACTGTAGTTACAGCTGATGCAAAGATAGCAACACCAACTTCATCAGAGCCTTTGTAGATACAATCATCAAGGCTTTTATCTCGTTTGCTGTAGTATTTAAAGACCTGTTCAATCATAACGATTGAACCATCTACAATCATACCAAGAGCAACTACCAGACCTGCAATACTCAGGATGTTCACTGTCATTCCCGTTATCTTCATACCAATGAAGGTGAACAGAATTGAGATTGGAATGGAGATTGAGATGATCAAGGTGGATCTGAAGTCCCCAAGGAACAGAGCACTAACAAGAATAGCAAAGATCAATCCTTCAACACCTGATTGAAGAACAGTGTTGATTGCAACCTGTGTGATCTTACTCTGATCATCAACTATCTGGAACTTCAATGCTCCACCGCTTTTCTCGGTTTCTTCGGCCATGATCTCTTTTGCAGTGTTTGTGATATTCATGATGTTACCACCACTGCGCTTTGCAATCTCAACAACGACCATCTCTCCATCTTCACCATCTACATAGTAATCTGGAGTCTCATAATCAAGAGTCACATCTGCAACATCTTTCATACGGATGATGACATTGTTATCATCGACACCTACTGGAAGTCCTTTGATATCATCGATTGTAGCAAAATCACCCTCATATCTGATATCAATGGTCTTTCCTTCATATTCACCTGTTCCAATTGGTAATTTTACATTACCAGCTTGCAAGCTTTTATAGACGGTTACAACACTGATTCCTTTTGCAGCAAGATCATCAAGTCTCAATTTAACATTGACTCTCAATTCCTTTGTTCCTTTTACGGTTACAGAGGATACACCTGCAATTTGGTTGAATTTAGGTTTCAAATCGTTGGTTACATAATCAGATACTCTACCTATATCAGAGCCAGCATCAACACTGATTGTCATGATTGGTAGCATATCTGCACCACCTACCATAACGGATGGTTGACCTAGAATGTTTGATGGTAAATCATCAAGCAACTGTGATATTCTGTATCTTATCTCTTCTAATTGATCATAAGGATCTATACCATCATTGAATGTTACCTGAACAACAGAATAACTGTTGTTACTTGTACTTGTCATAGATTTATAGTTTGGAAGGGTTACAAAATCATCTTCAAGAATATCTGTAACATCACTTTCAACATCTTCAGCACTAGCTCCAGGATAGAGAGTGATTATCTGTACTGTTGGCAGTGAGATATCACTCATAAATTCAAGTGATAATTCACTATATGCATAACCTGCAAATGCCATCAATGCAATCAAAAGCATTGATATTATTGTTGGGTGCTTTACAGAGAAGTGTGAGACTTTCACTAGTTGTCTCCTTTTATATCGACTTTCTGTTTATCAAAGACAGTATTTTGACCGTCTACGATAAAGTTGAAAGATGCATATTTTGCAGGAACTTCAAAATAGTCTTCATTCTCCATTGTGATATTTAATTGTTCAGGGCTGATATAATTTGCAGTTGCATCTGATGGGTCATAGTAATAAACACTGCCATCAGTCTTACGAACACCCTGTGGTAATACAGGCACATTCTCTGCTCTGTCGTACTCAATTGTTGCAATAACATACATACCAGGACGGAAGTAACTCAGATCTCCCTGCAATTGACATTTCAGTGCAAATACCTTTGATTCTGGCTTTATGTAAGGATCAATAGACAGTACCTGTGCTGTTGTGGATGTACCATTGTTAGGTCTTGAGATTGTAACTCTCATGGTATCTTTGTTCGCATTGAAGATATCAAAGTATTTTTCAGGTACCTCAATGTTAACAATTTGATTTGATAGATCGGCAATAACTGCCATAGGATTTGGAGAAGATGCAATAGAGCCTTTTGCCTGTGGAGCTATAAGAACGGTTCCAGATACAGGTGCTTTTACTGTTGCATATCCAAGTTGTGTTTTAGCTTGCTCTAACTGAGCTCTAGATGCTTCCATCTTAGCCTTAACTTCGTCGTAATTTTGCTCACTTGTTGAGTTGTTTTCATAAAGTTTTTTTACTCTATCATATGTACTCTTGTAAGCATCATAAGCAGCTTGCGCTTGCAATTTCTGCTGTTCAAAGATTGTTGTATCAATCTGTGCTAGAACTTGATCCTTCTGAACATAATCACCAACACTTACTGAATATTCTTCAATGGTGCCAGCAACAAAAGGTATGACGGGAATCATATCTTTTGCTTCTATGTAAGTAGGGAGCTCTACCTTTTTTTCAATTGAACCAATTGTTGCTGATTGTACAACAACAATTGGAGCCGGTGTTTCATAGTCAACCACTACCTTATGAGAGATAGCGTAGCTAATGAAAGCAATAAGTAAACCAAGAATCAAGAACAAAGCTATGTATCTAATTACAATAGGTGCAAGTTTCTTCTTGATCTGGTCCTTTTTCTCTTCGTCAATTTTTTTAATCATGTTTCCATCCATATACAAAAACTATAAATGAAAACTAATTAATTTGAGCTCTATAGACTACCCTGTTTTTGACACATGCAGAGTGTTTGTCATAATTTATTTGATTTTTGCACAAAAAACCGCTTCTGTGGTAGACAGGATGTATTTTTTGTCACTCGCAATGGCCAAAACGTTACCTTTGTTGAAATCTACACTCTCTCCTTCAATGGAAAGTGTGGTATTGCAGCCTGTATTGAGAAGCAATTCCATGGAATCAGTGGTAACTTCATAGGTGCCATTTTCCATCACAACGAGAGAGAATTCTTCTGGCGGAGTATCAACAACAGTACGTTTGAAAGAATCCTCTTTTTTCTTGCACAGGTTGATTTTACCACTTCTTACAATCATGACTCTGATGAGCTCATCTACGTCCATTTTCTTATGTGTCAGACCACCACGGAGAACATTATCTGATGCGCTCATGAGCTCAATTCCATTACCAAGAACATAGGCATGCAATATACGTGGTTCTAGATAGAGAGCCTCACCCACCTGTAGATGTGCAACATTCAAAATCAGAGGACAGAAGAGTCCTGGGTCTTTTGGGTACTCTTCATATGCAGATATGATGATTTGTTCCTTGGATAAGAAATTTTCATCTTTTACTGAAGGCTCCTCAATATTGCTCATCAACTCTTTGATAAGTGTTGACAGATTTTTAGGATTCATTCTATACAGAGTTTCAAAAATAAAAGCGATCTTCTGATTATCACTCAACTCAGCATTGCTCTCTACAGAGCTGAAATATCTAACATAACCTTCAGGAATGTACTGCTTTAAATTTCCAACGATTTCGTCATATTCAGCAAAGCCACACATTGCAGTTATAGGAGTGAGTGCATAGATCACCTCAGCCTTTCTGTTATCATCTTTATAATTCCATAAATTCTTAGGATTGTTCTTTCTGAATTCCTCTTCATCTTTCCAGCCCTGTTTTGCAATCTCAACAGAAGGATGACATTGAATTGAAAGAGGTCTCTCTATTGCCAGTACTTTAAAGAGCAATGGTAAATATGTACCATATTTATCAGTACTTTTCTTGCCTAAAAAAGAAGGATTCTCATCAAGAAAATCAGAAAATAACTTATCATCTTCAACTGTAGATGGAGCTCCACTGTGAGTTCCCATCCAAAGTTCAGCCTGTGGATTTCCGTCAGGTTCATGATTCAGTAAATTAGGAATGAAGGTTTTGTTGCCCCAATCATATTCCTGCACTTTAGCATTGATTCTAATATAATTCTTCATAAATATTATTTCTCCTCGTCATTTAAAAAGCTATCATAAAAAGCCAAAAAAAAATAGGATTAGCTTCAATGCCAATCCTACTTTTGAATAATTGCGTATTATTTATTTGCTCTTCTTGGCAATACTATCATTGCTACTACAAAACAGATCAATGATACAAGCCATGTTACCATGACATTCATGTGGAAGAGACCACCAATCAAGTAACCCATGAAAGAACATCCTGCAACTGTGAGTGCATATGGTAGCTGTGTGCTTACATGCTCTAGGTGAGGACAACCTGCACCTGTTGAGGATAAGATTGTTGTATCACTTATAGGAGATGCGTGATCACCAAATACAGCACCACCAAGTACTGCACTTATTGAGAACAAGCAGCTGTTGATCATGTGTGTTGGATCTACTGCCAATGCTTGACTCAATCCTACGATGATAGGCATAACAATTGGAATCATGATTGCAAAAGTACCCCATGAGGAACCAATTGAGAATGCAATCAATGCAGATAGAGCAAAGACAAGCATTGGAACAACTGCTAGAGGGAATCCTCCATTGACCACCAATTCTGAAAGGTATGAAGATAATCCCAATCCACCATCTGCTGGTGAATATTTTATGATTCCACCGATTGTCCAAGCCATTGCTAGGATGATCAAGGCTGGAACCATGCTCTTTATACCTTCTACCAAAGAATCACTTGCTTCTTTGATACCAAAAAGTCCTCTCAATACATAGTATAAATAAGTAACTGATAGAGTTATTATGATTGAATAGAAAAGAGCTGCTGATGCATCTGTCTCATTGAAAGCTTGTCCCAGTGAGATTGCACTCATTGATTGAGATAATGATGTGATTGTCTCTCCATCAATTGAAGCCAACCATGTTGTCATTGGAAATAGAATGACTGCAGAGACTATCAAAAGAATGATTGGGAACAACATATCGATAGGTTTTGCTTTAGCAGCAAGCTTATCACCATCAAGTTCCACCTCACCTGGAGCTGGTCCAAATTCATCATTGAATAAATTTCCAGTTTCTTTAGCATATTCCACACTCTTCTTCATTGCGCCGAAATCTGCACCTGTTATGATGATTGTTCCAACCATGATCAATGTCAAGATTGCATATATGTTGTAAGGAATACCTCTCATGAAGAATTCAAATTCACTCATGTTAAGTGATGCAAAACCATCAGCTCCCTTGATCAAACTCATTACTGTGATTACCCATGATGAGATTGGTACAAGAATACATACAGGAGCCGCTGTGGAATCCAAAATGTATGCAAGTTTTGCACGAGGAACGCCGTATTTATCTGTAATAGGTCTCATAACTGTTCCAACTGCTAGAGAGTTGAAGTAATCATCAATGAAGATGATGATACCACAGAACCATGTCATCAAAAGACTTGTTCTCTGTGTGTGTAGTTTTGTAGCAGCCCAATTACCAAATGAACGAGCACTTCCCGTCCTGCTGAGCATTCCAACAAGTCCTCCAAGTAATGCACAGAACAGCAGAATTCTGATGTTCCATCCATCTGCCAATGAATCTGCCAACATGTCAGTCAAGCTTAAGAAAGCCATCACTGGATTACCACCAGCTACGATCAATGAACCTGAAAAGATTCCAAGAAATAATGCCACAATAACGTCTTTGGTCACGAATGCCAAGACAATAGTCAGTAGCGGAGGAATGAGCCCCCATGCACCTAAATTAGCCATATAATTAAACCCTTTTGTAAATATTATCTAGAATATAGCATAACTTTTATAACAATGTTAATAGGCAAATTGACATTTTGTAACAAATTTATGCCCTTTGTTATTATTTTAACAGAGTTTTTAAAAACATAAATAAAAGAAGGATTTACGAAGAAATAGACCACATTGAAGTACAATGTGGTCTATTATTTTTTACTATTTAATAAGTACTATCTAGCACTCAACAATGAAAGTTTGATTGAGAATACATCTGATGGACTCTCACCAAGAACTGTTCCAAATTCTTTGAAGTAGTAAGCAGCGTCAACATGAACTAAGAACGGAATATCAAATCCTGCACCAAAGCTCTTGTAACCTGAACTCAAACCAGCTCTGACATCTAGGAAGTTCAATAATGTCAATTGAGTTCCAACATGTGCTGATTCAAGTAAGTTCATTGTGAAGTCATCACTTGTTTCTACATCATCAAATAGTTTGTTTGCTTCCATGAAGTCCAAAGCAATTACAGGTTTTATGAGTTTCCATTTAGGAGCCCAAGTCAAACCAACATCCATCTGCCAATCATTTGTTACGTCAAATGAACTTGCATCGTTTGGTTCATAGTTTATGGACCCAGCCAATTCATCATCAGAACCAGTATATTCATGAGTCATGGTTCCAAGCAATGATGTCATTGTTGGATCAAAATTCATGAAGTTTTCAAAGTTGTTGTATGTTGTGTAATGGAAAGTATCATTTATGTTTCTACCAACAACACTCAAAGTCATATCCAGTGGCATATTCAAATTAGCACCAAGTGTGATTGGAATTGAATAACCAGCTGTCAATGGAATCTGCTGTGTCAAAGTTTCATTTGAGAAGTCTTCCATAAGTCCCAGAGCTTCTGTTACGCCCAAACCTTTGGAATATACTCTGTAGTTAAATGCAACCATTGCACCCAAATCTACTGAGAATGCATCGTTGATTGGAACATTGAATCCCAAAGCACCTGATGCAACAATATCCATCTGGTCCAGATAAGAAGCTGTAGATGAGCCAAGTCCAAAGTTATAAGATCTAACTTTATCTTGAATATCTAAGTTCAAACCGAAGTTTCTAAATTTAACACCAGTTCTAACATTTACAGTTGCCACTTCACCATAACCAGAATTTATGGAGTTGAGCATCAGACCAATAAGGTCTCCACTCAAATCTTCCATTGGCTCTCCTGCATTATATCTATCATATAGTTCAAATAATCCATCCTGTGGATCACCGTTATCATCATCGCCTGGAGCAATCAAACTTTGAACATTATTTATAGATGTTGTAAGCGTTGGCATATACAACTTGAATCCGTCTTTTGTTATATTAGCTGGATTGTATAGGTAACTGTCATAAAAACCAGTCACACCCAATCCTGCACCACCCATAGCAGCTCTGTGAGAGCTGAATACTTCATAACTGTCAATGGCCATTGTGTATTTACTTCCACTGAGAGCACTTGTATATGAAGGAGTTGGTTCTGAACCAGCAAATATCATAGAGGTACTTGCTAAGAGAATTCCACCTAATAAGATTGTTTTATTTATGTTTTTCATTTTCTTTTTACCTCTACTCTTGTTCGAATTCAATCAAACTATCATATGCATCATCAAACGCATCTGCTATAGCACCCAATCCACCATCTGTGGTCAAATCAATTTGCTTAGCGCCATCGAAGAAATCATGAAGTTCTTTGCTTCCTTCATAGGCTGTAACAACATTTCCTTCTCTATCTTTTGTGAAAGAAACTTGTTCAAACATATTCTGCAATAGAACATTCATATCAGAATCTTCAGAACCCATGAGCACTTCTAAAATTGGATCATCAGTTGAGTCACTGTCAATCTTAGAGAATTTTTCAACATCAACATCTCCACCATTATAAATGGCATCAAATATATCAGTGTGATTTGCTAAATAAGCATTTACAAAAGCTTCTACTGAAGTATAATCTGGATCACTTGAATTGTTATCATTGTAATAGTCCATCAAGTTTTCAAGGCCATCATCAATGTTGTCCAATAAGAATGTAAGAGTGTAACCTAGAAGACCATCAAGTCCTACAAATTTAGAATCTCTCAAGCCAACTCTCAAGTCAGCATCTCTTGTATCTTCTCCATTGCCAAGTATTGATACTGAGTCAATGAATGTTGAAAATCCTGAAGAGATCACTTCATTGCTTGCTACATTGGCATCATTCAACTCTTCATTGTAGACATATACCTCACCAGATTTTTCAATACCAATATAATTCTTCATTATCATTTTTATTGTTGATCTGTTGCCTTCAATGATGCTGTTTATCTCTTCCATTGATTCTTCATCTGATTCTTCTGAATCACCAGAATCTTCTAGAAGTACTGCTCTGAAAGCTGTTATGCTCTTATCTTCATCATCATCATCATCGCCACCTGTGAAGGTAGAGATTAGAGATGCAAAATCAAATCCGCTTATTAAATCACCATTATCACTGTTCATGTTTGCAACAGTG